>JBKQQQ010000522.1:0-4316 GCA_052144275.1 Streptosporangiaceae bacterium | reverse complement strand
CGAGGCGGATGTCCGACTGCTGCGTGAGAATTGCGCGAATCGTGTGTGAGCGAAAACCTCAGTACACGCAGGGGATGCCGTAGCGGGCGTTGCTGCTGACTGAGACGACGCCCCCGGCGGCGCCGTTGTTAGCGGCGGAGGTAGCGGACGCGCTCGGGGAACTCGAGCTCGCCGGGCTGGCGGCCGAACCCGGGGACAGGGCGCTGAAGCTCGGCAGAGTCGCGCTCGTGCCGAGGACGACCTCCACGTGTCCGGCGCTCACGGAGCTGCCAGCCTGCGCGGTCACACCGAACAGCGCGGCGATCCTGGCCGCGTTGGCCTTCGCCGCCGCCCCGGATCCATACGAAACCTCGGTCGTGGACTGGATGGTGGTGTTGGCGACCTGGCCCTTGACGAAGCCGGCCGTCACCAGGCCCGCCGAGACGTCGGCGGCCAGGCCGCCGGTGTAGCCGGCGTTGTATACGTCCACCGTCGTGGCGGACAGCGGATAGGTCACCGTCTTCCCCGGCGTCGACTTCTTGCTGCCCGACGACGTGGCGGGCGCGGTGAACGCCTGCTTTACCTCTTGCTGAATCGCGGGTATGTCGATCACGTTCGCGTCCTCGGGCGTGCCGCCGAGGTAGAACGTCTGATACCCGGCGATGGGCAGTGTCTGGAACGTCAGGTTCCTGCCGGTCAGGGCGTGCATCTCGGTGGCGAAGTCGAGTATCTGCCAGCCCGAGTCGGTGATCACGTACTTCTTCGCGATGTCGAGCAAGCTGGTGAGCTGGTTGAAGCTGCTGAGCACACCCTCGTGCTCGAGTTTCCATATCACGTAGTCGATGACCGCCTGCTGGCGGTGGGTGCGGTCCAGGTCGCCGTTCGGGAGGTTGTCCCGCTCCCGCACGAACGCCAGCGCCTGCGCCGCCCCGAGGTGCTGGTAGCCCACCTTGAGATCGGCGCCGGAGTTGGCGTCGTGCAGGTTCTTGCCGCCGTCGTACGACTTCACGCAGGCTTCGATGCCGCCGAAGGCCTGCGCCAGCTCGTAGTACCCGGCCAGGTTCACCTCGGCGAAGTGGTCGACGTGCTGGCCGGTGACCGCCTTGACCGTGGCGATCTCGGCGGCCTGGCCGGCCTCGTTTGCCGCCAGGTAGCGCTGGTCGTGGCTCATGCTTGAGTTGACGGTCTCGTTCAGGCTCTGCGCGTAGGCCAGGCCGTAGGCTTGGTCGATCTTCCCCTCCGACTGGCCGTCGTAGGCCTGGGGGAAGGTCACCCAGTCGTCGCGCGGGATCGAGAAGCCGACCGCCTTCTGCCCGCCCGCGAAGATGTGGATGAGGATCAGCGTGTTCGTATCCTGACCGCCGACGCCGTCGAACTCGACGCCCTGCACGGTGCCGGCGTGCAGCGCGGCGAGGAGGTTGGCCGGCAGGATGTTCCCGTCATAATCGGTGCGGCTCTCCAGGCCCATCAGCAGGATGTTCATCGCGCCGACGGACGGGCCGCCCGAGATGACGTCGGAGCCGCCGATGCTGGCGACCTGTGCCTTCACGTAGTACGCGAATCCGCTCGTGACCAGGACGAGGGAAGCGAGGATACAGCTCAAGATGTAACCGGCTTTGCCGACGATCGCCGCGCCGCGGTGAGCCCCGAACATCTGCCTCTCCTCAGGACCGGCTTGTCACCATTGGGCCGAAGGCTACTTGGTCAGGTTTAGAGTCAGCGCTGAGAAATATAAATGGGTTATTACGGTCAGAACAGGGTGTTCTCCGGTAGCACGCCGCGCATCGCCTCGTAATCGAGGGTGACGCACCTGATGCCGCGGTCCCCGGCCAGCGTCCGCGCCTGCAGCTTGATCTCCTGGGCTGCGAAGATGCCGTGCACCGGGGCCAGCAGCGGGTCGCGGTTCAGTAGTTCCAGGTACCTGGTGAGCTGCTCCACGCCGTCGATCTCGCCGCGGCGCTTGATCTCCACGGCGACGCTCTCGCCCGCCTCGTTCCGGCACATCAGGTCGACCGGGCCGATCGGGGTGGGGTACTCGCGCCGAACCAGCCGCCAGCCCTCGCCGAGCAGGTCGAGCTGGACGGCGAGCAGTTCCTGCAGGTGCGCCTCGACGCCGTCCTTGACCAGCCCCGGGTCGACGCCGAGGTCGACCGAGGTGTCGCTGAGCACCTCGGTGAGGGTGATGGCGAGCGTCTCGCCGGTCTTGTTGGTGACGGACCACCGGCCCGGCTCCTCGATGAGCCGGCACGGCGGTGACATCCAGTTCAGCGGCTTGTACGAGCCGCCGTCGGAGTGCACGAGCACCGAGCCGTCCGCCTTGACGATGAGCAGGCGCAGGGCCTCAGGGAGATGAGCGGTGAGCCTGCCGACGTAGTCGACGCTGCACCTGGCGATGACGAGCCGCACGTCCGGTAACTCTACTGTGTTAGGCGCAATAGCCTTGACAGGCGTGAGCCCGCGCCGGATCCGCCGCGACCGCTCCGGGCCCCCCGACCCTGTACCCGGGCCCGAGCGCGTCGAGTCATGGCCGGACGGGGACTGGGTCGTCCGCCGGATCCCGGGCGCGGGATCGGCGAAGGCGTACCGCTGTCCAGGATGTGACCAGGAGATCGCGCCCGGGACCCCGCACGTGGTGGCCTGGCCCGCCGACGGGGCCCGGATGGCCGGCGGCGTCGGCGTCGAGGAGCGCAGGCACTGGCACACCGCCTGCTGGCAGCACCGGCTGCGCCGCGGGCCGGGCGTGCGGCGCAGGGGGAACCCGTGACCGAGATCCGGGCCGGCCCCGTGCTCCCAGCCCCATCGCGGTCGACGGCGCCAAGCACCTGTCGGTCGGGGAGTCCTACGTGCGCATCGTGATGAACGAGGTCGTCCGCCGGGTGAACCCGGCCGCGCTGGTCCCGCCGGAGATGACGCTCCCGGTGTCCTGGTCCGCTACGTGAGCTCGAATGGGACGATGGGCGGATGACAGGCGAGCGGCTGGAAGTCCAGCGGATGATCGAGGCCGACCCGGCGGCGATCTTCCGGGTGCTGTGTGATCCGCAGGGACACGTGGCGATCGACAGTTCGGGCATGCTGATGGGCGCGGCCGGAGCGCCGGTGACCGCCGTCGGCGACACCTTCGTGGTCCACATGGACCGCGAGGCGCTGAACGACTACCCGCTGGGGCGGTACGACGTCACCGTGACCATCACGGCGCTGGTGCCCGACCGGGAGATCGCCTGGACGGTCACCGGCAAGATCCGGCCGGTGATCGGCCACGTCTACGGGTACCGGCTCGAGCCCGCCGAGGACCAGGGCACGCTGGTCACCTCGTACTACGACTGGTCATCGATCCACCCGCACTGGCAGGAGGCCGGCATCTTCCCGATCATCTCCGAGGGCGCGCTGCGGGCCACGCTCGGCATCCTGGCCCGCACGGTCGCCCGGGGCTATGTCGGCGGCGAGACCTGACGCGCGAGGTCACGCGGGGCCTACAATGCCTCGAAGGCCCGCGACTGACCGGATCCGGGCCGGACAGCCTCGTGCTGTCTGCGCCGGTGACTGCTCAGCTGACTGACTCGGAGGTCCCGTGTACCTGTTCGATCTCACCGGCAAAGTGGCCGTGGTCACCGGCGGGACCCGCGGGATCGGCCTGATGATGGCGCGCGGCCTGCTGGAGGCCGGCGCGTCGGTCTACATCAGCTCGCGCAAGGCCGAGGCGGGCGAGAAGGCGGTCGCGGAACTCTCCAAATACGGTGTCGTGCTCTCGGTACCCGCCGACCTGGCCCGCGAGGAGGAGTGCCTGCGGCTGGCCGCCGAGGTCGGCCGGTCCGAGGAGTGCGTCCACGTCCTGGTCAACAACGCCGGCACCAACTGGGGCGCGCCCCTGGAGGAGTTCCCGGCCAGCGGCTGGGACAAGGTCGTGGACCTTAACCTCAAGACCCCGTTCTACCTGACCCGGGCGTTCCTGCCGCTGCTCGAGGCGGGGGGCACCGCCGACGACCCGGCCCGGGTGATCAACATCGGCAGCATCGACGGGCTGCGTGTGCCGGAGTTCCAAACCTACTCTTACGCGGCCAGCAAGGCCGGGCTGCACCAGCTCACCCGGGTGCTGGCCCGGGAACTCGGGCCGCGGCACATCACCGTCAACGCGGTGGCCCCGGGCCCGTTCGAGTCCAAGATGATGGCGGCGACCCTGGCCGCCCGCGGCGAGGAGATCGCGGCGGCCTCCCCGCTCGGGCGCATCGGGCGGTCCGACGACATGGCCGGGGTCGCGGTCTTCCTGAGCGGCCGCGGGTCGGCGTACATCACCGGCGCCGTCATCCCGGTCGACGGCGGCATCTGGGCCGCCAGCTGAC
>JBKQQQ010000521.1:0-4712 GCA_052144275.1 Streptosporangiaceae bacterium | reverse complement strand
TCCGGCTCAGGCAGCGCCAGCCAGAACAGTCCCAGCGTTAGCGCACCGGTTCTCTTAGACGGCTAGCCAGTGAAACAAGAGTATCGGTATGCAGATTGACACAACAGAATTCTTTAGGTTTGAAATTTCTACTTAACTTTAATGGAGTTAGGTAGTGCTCAGCGAACTAGCTCGGTTAATGGTAGACATGAATGAGTTCTAGCGTCAAGAGAGTGCGATGCACTACTCTGCAATCGGGTCTTCGGTATTGCGGTTTCCTTCAGGCGGGCCGGTGCGTGCATGCGGCACCCGACCGCAGGAAGGAGGAAGGCCGCATGCCAAAGAAAACGCGGCGACCCCGGAACGTCCGGGCGTGGCTGGCGGTGGTAGCCGCCAGCCTGGCGTGTATCACGGCAGCGCTCTATGCGCTTGCCGCGCTGATCCAGCTTGTGCTAGCAAGCTTGGCGCGCTAGGCGACGGCTACTCACCTCTCCCAGAGGGCGGTGGGGTGACTGTGCGTATGCTGGTCATCCCACCGTCTGTGAAACTGTACCTCCGGGCAAGCGTATACGCCGGGGACGGAAACTTGCAGTTATAAAGGCCATTGGAGTGCCAAGGCTCCCGGTCGACTATGCGTGCTACGTGTTCGACCGGGGTGCCTTAGCCTCGGCCTGGAGAGGGTAATCGGAACGCGGTTGCGGTGATCAGCGTGTGATCCTTCTTCCGAAGTTCCCAAGGATGGGTGCGGGGCGCTGATCGGATGTGATGCGATCCGGACGACATGGAGAGACTGCCGACGCCGCGGCGCTGCGGGCCCGGTTCCGGCACGTCTACTGGATCGGCGGCGGGAGCGGTGCGGGCAAGTCGGTCATCGCTCGCCGCATGGCGGCCCGGCATGGCCTGCGTCTGTACGCGACCGACGACGTGATGCCGGACCATGCCAGCCGGTGCGCGCCCGGAGACTGCCCGTCCCTGAGCGAGTTCGCGGCCATGGACATGGACGAGCGGTGGGTGAACCGGTCTCCGGAAACCATGCTCGAGACGTTCCACTGGTTCCGGGGCGAGGGCTTCGGCCTGATCGTCGAAGACCTCCTCCGCCTGCCGGGCGAACCGGGTGTGATCGTCGAGGGCTTCCGGCTGCTGCCGCGCCTGGTGAAGCCTCTTCTCGCCGTGCCTGGTCACGCCGTCTGGCTGCTGCCGACGCCCGGCTTCCGCCGGGCCGCGTTCGGCAGCCGGGGCTCGCTGTGGGAGATCGCCCGCAAGACCAGCGATCCGGAGAGGGCCCTGCGCAATCTGCTCGAGCGTGACCGGCTGTTCACCGAACGCCTCTCCGAGGAAACGGAACGTCTCGAACTGCGCGCCATCGAGGTCGACACCGCCATGACCGAGGATGATCTGGCCGGGCGAGTGGCGGAATCGTTCGGGATATAAGCCTGGCTGCTGGCTCCGGTCGGGAGGTGACTGGCTTCCGGTCCGGCCCGTCTCATAGCCTCAAGTCATGACTGTCCACGAGCTCTCCCGCCTCGACGCGCGCCGCATTGCCGTGCACGCGCAGCTGCTGGACCGGCTGCGGCGCGCTGGGCTGCTCGACGTGGTGCACCAGCTCACGCTGCTCCAGATCGACCCGGTCGCCGCGATCGCGCCGAATGCCGATCTGGTGGCCTGGAGCCGCCTGGGGTCGTCATACTCGCCAGCCGAGCTGGGCACCGCACTCGCCGACCGGACGCTGCTCGAGCTGCGGGCGATGATCCGGCCCGGCGAAGACCTGGCGCTCTACCGCGCGGACATGGCCGCCTGGGACGGGGCCGGGCGCGGGGAACTGCCCGGCTGGCGGGCCTCCCTCCGCGACTGGGTGCGGGCCAACGACGCATGCCGTCTGGACATCCTCGACCGGCTCGGCTCCTCGGGGCCGCTGTCGTCGCGCGATCTCCCGGACACCTGCAAGGTGCCGTGGCAGTCGACCGGGTGGACCAACAACCGCAACGTCACGCAACTGCTGGAGTTCATGGTGCTGCGAGGCGAGGTCGCGATCGCCGGCCGCCGGGGCAGCGACCGGCTGTGGGACCTGGCGACCCGGGTCTACCCCGATGACCCGGTGGTGCCCAGGGACGAGGCGCTGCGCATCCGCAACGAGCGGCGGTTGCGGGCGCTGGGCATCGCGCGCGCCCGGGGACCGGAATGCCCGGTCGAGCCGGCCGACGTGGGCGAGGCGGGCGAGCCGGCCGTGGTGGAGGGGGTCAAGGGCAGCTGGCGAGTCGATCCGTCCCTGCTGGGCCAGCCATTCTCCGGGCGCGCGGCGCTGCTGTCCCCCTTCGACCGGCTGATACACGACCGTAAGCGCACGGTCGAGCTTTTCGGGTTCGACTACCAGCTGGAGATGTACAAGCCCGCGGCCAGGCGCCGCTGGGGGTACTTCGCGCTGCCGATCCTGTACGGCGACCAGCTGGTGGGCAAGCTCGACGCCACCGCCGACCGCAAGGCCGGGGTGCTGCGGGTCGACGCGATCCACCAGGACGCGCCCTTTGACACGACCATGACCGCCGCGGTGGAGGGCGAGATCAAGGACCTGGCCCGGTGGCTCGAACTGGACCTCACCTTATACAGGAGAAGTCGTGGTTGGTCTTCGACGCCGTCCACTGGGTGACGGTAACGATTCCCCGGCCGGTGAGAGGCGCCAAGCGGCAGTTCGCCTTGGCCTGCGCGAGCGTCCTGGCCCCCGGTATCCATTCCGCCAGCCGGTAAAGCGAGCTAGTGGACGGGACAATTTTCAGGATCGTGTCCCATTGGCTGGTCATCGAGTAGATGCCGACGGTACCCCCGATGTGGCGGAAGTAGGCGACCATGCCCTCGAGGTCAGCGCGGTTGTTCCGGGTGCTTGACTCCCAGCTCGAGATGATTTCGACGTCGAGCCACCACCGATATCGGCCGGGGTTCGAGATACCACGGGTTTGCGCATCGAGCTCAGCGATGTTCCACCCGTATTGCCAGGCGCAGGCCCTGTCATCGCCGCCAGCGCACACGCCGTAGGGGTCCCTGACAACCACGTCAGTAACAATGTCGTAGTTATTCGCCGGCCAGTCAGCGACCTTGAGATTACCCGGGTTCGCGGTGTTGACGTAGAACGAAACCGCTGGCTGCCTGGTGATACCGGACGAATTCTGGGCCCACGCTATTTCGTCCGCCAGGCAGGGGTTCGTATTATTCGCGAGTCCCTCGTTCACGCCTACGATGCCGAACGCCTGCCGTGCAGGGAGCGTTTTGCCGCATTGCGGGTACGAAACATCGTATCCGCTCGGCGTACTGCTTGTGCCCGCCGCGTAGGCCGTCAGGGTCGGTGCGCTGACGATTGCCAATGATCCAAGTACCGCTATCACGGTCATACCGAACCTCACTGACCAGCCCTCCCCAGGTTATTGCCCTGCACGGGACCGTCCAGTCAGGTACGACGTCTACCGAGTTCCCGCGCCTTATATGCTCGTTACCGGCATACGTCTCATAGACGCGCCAGCATGGCTTCCGGTGTACCTCCCGCCCGGGACCGGCCTCGGCCGCCCCAAGTAGCGACCCACGTCCCGGCGCGCAGATGCGGCTTCCCCGATACCACGAGCCCCTAACTTTCCACAGGTCACACCTGGGGCAGTCCATCCAGGGGTCGGTATGGACATCGAGGTCGTTCCGTTGGACACTGACGGCTAGTCCGCTGACGCGGTCCGCGTTGATCCGGATCTCACCCGCGGAACCTAACTTCATACAATCGACATGATAATTATGCAGGGTATGCATCCCGCTGGGCCAGAACGCTTGATATACGCGGCGATCCCGAGAAATCTGACCCCGAATACTGCCCCCGTATCCGTGACGTATTATGCGTCCGAAGGACGGCAAAATGATCAAAGGTGCCCGCACGTTGGCGAAGAGGTTATTTCGACATAATAGTGAGGAGGCTATCCGCAGCCGGTCTCCTTTGGGGGTTACGTTATGCGGAATGCACGTGTACCGGTGTACGTGGTCGCGGCTGTCTCGGTCGCCATCACGGCCACCGTCGCGCTGTTTCCCGGACTGAATTTCTCTTCCCACCTGCCGTCACTGCGTGTAGCGCTTGACATAGCGCCCGCGCTCGTCGCACTGGTCGCGGGCCTCCTTGTCTTCGGCCGCCTCCGGCGGTGTGCTCGCCTGAACGAACTGATACTGGCGTGCTCACTCGGTGCGCTTGCCCTCTCCGAGCTGGCCTTCGTAACAGTTCCGCTGCTCCTGCAGCGTTTCTGGCCGGATCTCTCGGTATGGGCCGCCCTGGCGGGCAGTGCCTTCGGAGCTGCACTGTTCGCGCTGGCCGCGTTCGTCCCTCGCCGCAGGCTACGCCGACCCGGGCTGGTGCTGGCCGCGTGCGGGGCGGCGGTGACCGCGACGCTGCTCGTGATCGCTGTCCTCGCGGCCGCATTCGCTACCCGCCTGCCGACGGCCCCCATCGCCGTGACAGCGCACCGCCTGGCGGCCGGGCCTGATCTGCACTCCGGTGCCGCGCTGCCCGCACTGGAGATCACGGCGGCGGCATTCTACGGCCTGGCAGCGGCTGGATTCCTTCGCAGATCCGAGCGATTCCATGACGAGTTTTACGGCTGGCTCGCCATTTCCGCTGTCCTGGCTTCGGCCGCTCATGTGAATTACTTTCTCCATCCCGCTCTTTACTTGCACTTCGTCTCGACCGGCGACGTGTTCCTCTTGTGCTTTTACGC
>JBKQQQ010000520.1:0-6245 GCA_052144275.1 Streptosporangiaceae bacterium | reverse complement strand
GGCTGCGGCTGCGTCGGCATCTCCCGCCGGATGCCGCCGTGCGGCGACTGGCCGGGCTTGCTGACGGCGGTCGCCGCCATGATCGCGGCCGCGAGCACGACCGCCGCGCCCACGAGACCCGCCAGAGCCACGAGTACGCCGTCCAGGAGTTGCATGCTGATCATCTGAGGCCCCCTGCCATGATCGTGTTTACACCGTTAACCATAACGAGTATGCAGGGTGTGAGTAAACGCCGTCAACTTAATTATCGACGCTAACGCCGAGCTGGCCCGATGGGCCCGGGGACGGGGCGGCCGGGACGGGCCGGGCCGAGGACGGGCCGGCGGCGCGGTTGCGGACGGGCGGCGGCCGCTCTAAAGTAAGTGAACGTACACTCTTTTCGGTCACCTGTCCATCTCCGCGACGATGCGAGCCCATCCCGGGATCGGCACCTCCCAGGCACATCACTCCGTCTCGACCGCGGTCATGGCCATCGGGGTGAGCTTCCACGATCCCGTGCAGTGGGACGGCTGGATTCGCTACCACCACGAGAGCAGCTACGTCGGCGCCGGCATGAGCTACGTCCGCGGGCAAGTGCTCACCCAGGACGGGCGCCTCGTCGCCTCGTTCACCCAGGACGCCATGATCCGGACCTTCGCGCCCAACCGATCAGCGACGTCGGTGGCCCTCGAATCCCGGCTGTGAGGCCTGCGGGCCCGTCCTTCCTCAGGGGTCGTAGGCGAGGTTGGGACGCAGCCAGCGTTCGGCTTCGGTGAGGCTGATGCCGCACCTGCGTGCGTAGTCCTCGGCCTGGTCCCGGCCGATGCGTCCGACGGTGAAGTAACGCGACGCGGGGTGGGCGAATAGCAGTCCGCTGACGCTGGCAGCGGGGGTCATGGCGCACGATTCGGTCAGGGCCATGCCGAGTCGTTCGGCGCCGAGCAGACCGAACAAGGTTCGTTTCAGGCTGTGGTCTGGGTTTGCGGGGTAGCCGAACGCGGGGCGGATGCCGCGGAAACGTTCGGCGTGCAGGTCCTCGATCGCCGGGTCGGCGTCCGGTTCGTACCAGTCGCGTCGGGCCTGCAGGTGAATGTGCTCGGCGAATGCCTCGGCGAACCGGTCGGCCAGCGCCTTGACCATGATCGACTGGTAGTCGTCGCGGTGGTCCTGGTAGGTGGCGGCGAGTTCCTCTGCCCCATGGATGGCCACGGCGAACCCGCCCAGATGGTCCGCGGCCGGGGCCACGTAGTCAGCCAGGCACCGGTTCGGCCTTCCCGAGGGCTTGGCGGTCTGCTGGCGCAGCATCGGCAGCCTGATTTGGTTGTGGCCTGGGCTGATCAGGATGTCGTCGGCTTCGGAGTGCGCGGGCCAGAAGCCGTACGTGCCCTGGGCCCGGAAGGTGCCGTGGGCGATGATCTCGTCGAGCAGGGTGTTCGCGTCCTCGAACAGCTCTCGTGCGGCCGGCTGGCTGAGTATCGCCGGGTATTTGCCCTTCAGTTCCCAGGCGAGGAAGAAGAACTGCCAGTCGATCATCCCGCGCAGCGTGCTCAGGTCCGGCTGGACGGTGCGGACGCCGGTGAACGCCGGGACAGGCAGGTCGTCGAACGGGATCCGTTCAGGATTCGCCCGGGCCTGCCCGAGTGACAGCAGGGGACGGTGCCGTGACTTCTCGTGCTGCTCTCGCAGGTGTTCCTGCTCGGCCCGGTTGGCGGCGGCAAGCACCTCGGCCCGGTCGTCGCTGAACAGGTCCGAGACCACGCCGACGACCCGGGAAGCGTCGAGCACGTGCACGGTGGCGCCGTCGTAGGCGGGGGCGATCCGCACCGCGGTGTGCTGGCGTGAGGTGGTGGCGCCGCCGATGAGCAGCGGCAGTTTCAGCCCGCGGCGCTGCATCTCGGTGGCGACGCTGACCATCTCATCCAGCGACGGGGTGATCAGCCCGGACAGCCCCACCGCATCGGCTCCCTCGGTGACCGCGGTGTCCAGGATGACCGTGCCGGGCACCATCACGCCGAGGTCGATGACCTCGTAGTTGTTGCAGCCGAGAACGACCCCGACGATGTTCTTGCCGATGTCGTGCACGTCACCCTTGACCGTCGCCATGACGATCTTGCCCTGGCCGCGGCGTTCACTCGGCTGGCCCTGCAGCCGGGCCTGTTCCTTTTCCGCTTCCATGAACGGCTCCAGGTAGCCGACCGCGCGTTTCATCACCCGGGCGCTCTTGACCACCTGGGGCAGGAACATCTTCCCGGCGCCGAACAGGTCCCCGACGACCTTCATGCCGTCCATCAGCGGCCCCTCGATGACGTCGAGGGGCCGCGCGGCCCGCTGCCGCGCCTCCTCCGTGTCGGCCTCGATGAAGTCGGTGATGCCGCGCACGAGGGCATGGCTGAGGCGCTGCTCCACCGGAGCCTCCCGCCAGGTCAGGTCCACCGTGCGGACGGCTCCTGGGCCGCGCACGGTCTCGGCGAACGCGACCAGCCGGTCAGTCGCGTCCGGCCTGCGGTCGAAGAGCACGTCCTCGACAAGCTCCAGCAGGTCAGCCGGGATGTCCTGGTAGACCGCGAGCTGCCCGGCGTTGACGATGCCCATGTCCAGGCCGGCCCGCACCGCGTGGAAGAGGAAGGCCGAGTGCATCGCCTCGCGTACCACGTCATTGCCGCGGAAGGCGAAGGACAGGTTGGAGATGCCCCCGCTGGTCTGCGCGCCCGGGCAGCGCTGCTTGATCAGCGGCAGCGCGTCGATGAACGCCTTCGCGTAGCCGTTGTGCTCGGCAATCCCCGTCGCCACCGCGAGGACGTTGGGGTCGAAGATGATGTCCTCGGGGGGAAAGCCGACCTGCCCGGTGAGCAGGTCGTAGGCGCGGCCGCAGATGGCCACCTTGCGCTCGGCGGTGTCGGCCTGTCCGAGCTCGTCGAAGGCCATCACCACCACTCCGGCCCCGAAATCGCGGATCCGCCTGGCCTGCTCCAGGAACGGGCCCTCGCCCTCCTTGAGGCTGATCGAGTTGACCACGCCCTTGCCCTGCACGCACTTGAGCCCGGCTTCCAGCACGCGCCACCGTGAGCTGTCGATCATGATCGGCAGGCGGGCTACTTCGGGTTCGGCCGCCACCAGGTTCAAGAACATGGTCATGGCCTGCTCACTGTCCAGCAGGTCGGCGTCCATATTCACGTCCAGCAGGTTCGCGCCGCCGCGCACCTGCTCCAGCGCGACGCTGATGGCACCGTGCTGGTCATCCGATTCGACGAGGCGCCGGAACCGCTTGGACCCGGTGACGTTGGTGCGTTCCCCGATCATCACGAACCCGGTGTCAGGGCCGATCTCAAAGGGCTCCAGCCCGCTGAACCGGGTGCGCCCCGGCGGGCCGGGCACCGGCCGGGGCGGAAGGCCGGCCACGGCCGCGGCGATCCGCGCGATGTGCGCGGGCGTCGTCCCGCAGCATCCGCCGACGATGTTCACCATCCCCGCCGCGGCGAACTCGCCGAGCAGCCGCGCGGTCTCCTCCGACGCCTGGTCGTAGCCGCCGAACGCGTTCGGCAGGCCGGCGTTGGGATGGCACCCCGTGTAGGTGCTGGCCAGCCGGGACAGCTCCGCGACGTGCGGGCGCATCTCCTCCGCGCCCAGCGAGCAGTTCACTCCCACCACCAGCGGGCCGGCGTGCTCGACGGAGCGCCAGAACGCCTCCATCGTCTGCCCGGACAGCGTCCGCCCGCTGAGGTCCACGATGGTGACCGAGATCCACAACGGCAGGTGCGGTGCGACCGCGCGGGCGGCCGCCATCGCGGCCTTCGCATTCAGCGTGTCGAAGATCGTCTCGATCATCAGCAGGTCGACGCCGCCGTCGGCCAGCGCCGCGGCCTGCTCGGCGTAGGCCGCGTAAACCTCGTCGAACGAGGTGGCCCGGTAGGCCGGGTCCTCCACCCGCGGAGACAGCGACAAGGTGACGTTGAGCGGACCCATCGATCCGGCGACGAAGCGGCCGCCCGCCTCATCCGCCGCCTGGCGCGCCAGCTGCGCGCCCCGCAGGTTCATCTCCCGCACCAGCGACTGCAGCCCGTAGTCCGCCTGGCCGATGCTCGTCGCGGTGAACGTGTTCGTCGTGACGATGTCCGCCCCCGCCGCCACGTACTGCCGGTGGATATCCAGCACGACATCCGGACGGGTCAGGTTCAGCAGGTCCGGATCACCCGTCACATCCCGCGGATGATCACGCAGCCACTCTGGGCGGTAGTCAGCCTCACCGAGCCCGGCACCCTGCAACATGGTGCCCCACGGCCCATCGAGGACCACGATGCGCTGATCCAGAAGCTGACGCAGGGCCTTGCTCGCCCCTGCCACAGATGACATATCCACCGGCGCCTCCTGTAATAGGAGGCGCCCTTTGATACGCGGTCCCGGTCGAGCGTGGCGGGCCACAGCCCGTTGCAGCGCCTCTCGACCTGTCCCCCACCATACCGGCACCGCAAACCGACCTCGCCGGGAAGTCCCCGTACCTGCGTTGAATGTATGGTGCGGTGCTGCGTATCCTCGCGCGTAGCAGGCCTGTCCGCCCGGCGTTAGGCGCTTTGATGGTGAACGAACGTAGCCGTGATGCTTCCCTGGGGGAGACGGGCCCGGTCACGATGTTCGGCCCGGACTTCCCGTTTCCGTTCGACGACTGGATCGCGCACCCGGCCGGCCTGGGGTCGATCCCGGCCGGACGGCATGGCGAGGAGGTCGCGGTCGTCGGCGCCGGCATCTCCGGGCTGGTCGCTGCGTATGAGCTGATGAGGCTCGGCCTCAAGCCGGTGGTCTACGAGGCCTCGCGGATGGGTGGGCGGCTTCGTTCGCAGGCGTTCGAGGGAGCCGACGGCGTGGTCGCGGAGCTGGGCGGAATGCGGTTCCCGGTGTCGTCGACGTCCTTCTACCATTACGTCGACATGGTGGGCCTGCATTCCCGGCCGTTCCCCAACCCGCTGACCGAAGCGGCCGGCAGCACGGTCATCGACCTCGAGGGCGTCACGTACTATGCGCGCACGCTGGACGACCTTCCCCCGATGTTCACCGAGGTCGCCGACGCATGGGCGCAGGCCCTGGAGGAGGTGCGCTACACCTCCATCCAGGACGCGATCCGGGCGCGCGACGTCGGGACGCTGAAGTCCCTGTGGAACGATCTGGTGCCCCGCTGGGACGACCGCACGTTCTACGACTTCGTGGCCAGCTCGAAGGCGTTCTCCTCGCGGTCGTTCCACCACCGCGAGGTCTTCGGCCAGGTCGGGTTCGGTACCGGCGGCTGGGACTCGGACTACCCGAACTCCATGCTGGAGATCTTCCGGGTCGTGATGACCGGCTGTGACGAGAACCAGCGACTGGTGGTCGGCGGCGCCGAGCAGGTTCCCCGCAGGATCTGGCGCCACCCCGCGCCCCGGCTCGCCCACTGGCCGGCCGGTACCTCGCTGGCCTCGCTGCACTCCGGCGCGCCTAGGCCTGGCGTCGCGCGGATCACGCGCGCGGGCGACGGCCGGATCGCGGTCACGGACGCCTGGGGTGACACCCGCCGGTACGCGGCGGTGCTGGTGACCTGCCAGAGCTGGCTGCTCACCACGCAGATCCAATGCGAGGAGTCCCTGTTCTCCCAGAAGATATGGACGGCGCTGGACCGCACGCGCTATATGCAGTCCTCCAAGACCTTCGTGATGGTCGACCGGCCGTTCTGGAAGGACAGCGACCCGCGCACCGGCCGCGACGTCCTGAGCATGACGCTCACCGACCGGCTGACCCGCGGCACCTACCTGTTCGACAACGGTCCCGGCCAGCCCGGCGTGATCTGCCTGACCTACTCCTGGATGAGCGACGCGCTGAAGATGCTGCCCGAGCCGGTCGACCGCCGGGTCCGGCTCGCGCTCAACGCCCTGAGCAAGATCTATCCGGACGTCGACATCGCCAGCCATATCGTCGGCGACCCCATCACCGTGTCCTGGGAAGCCGACCGGCACTTCCTGGGGGCCTTCAAGGGCGCGCTGCCCGGCCACTACCGGTACAACCACCGCATGTACGCCCACTTCATGCAAGATCACTTGCCGCCCGAACAGCGCGGCATCTTCATCGCCGGCGACGACGTCTCCTGGACACCGGCCTGGGCCGAGGGCGCGGTCCAGACCTCGCTGAACGCGGTCTGGGGGATCATGCATCACCTCGGCGGCCGAACCCACCCCGACAATCCCGGACCCGGGGACGTGTTCGCCGACATCGGCCCGATCGAGCTGCCCGACTGAGCCGCCGGC
>JBKQQQ010000519.1:0-4179 GCA_052144275.1 Streptosporangiaceae bacterium | reverse complement strand
GATTTCTGCGCGGCATGCAACTGGCAGGGCGTAGTGACCGTGCAAGCTACGGCGGACGATGCTATACATCGTCTTCGTCAATAATGCCCCTCGGCACGCGCGATATCCTCGACAATTCGCGCAAGCGGTGCGCGCGGCCTGAGGCGCGCTTGCGGGCCTGAGCCGCGGAGCGTGAGAGACCGAGCCCGTCGGGTTCGGACGGGACGCAGGCGGGGACTGAGCGAGGCGGGAACATGCGCCTTTCTTGGTCAGCGGACGGAGGCTGAGCCCACCCGATCGTGGTCGGTCTTCGTGACATCGATTCCCGCCCGGCGCAGGGACGCCTCCACTCGGTTAAGCGAGAGCACCTCCTCGGGGTACCAAGCGCCCGGTTGCGCGGAGACGCGACCGTCCCGGCCGAGGAGTGCCGCGGCGAACACGATGCCGCTTGAAGCTGCCATCCGGAAGTCGCCTTGACCGACCACGAGCCTGTAATCCAGGCGCCGCCCTTCGCGCAGTACTGCGACCGAGTGCGCCACTGGTTCACGGCTGGCCTCCTCCACGGCTGTACGCCGGCCCGGCCCCAGCGCCGCCCGGGGCAGCTTCGAGATCAGCCGGACAGCGTTCAGCGTGCGCATCATCGCGCCGAGGGAGCGTTCGGCCAGGCAGATGTAGGGGCTGACGGTGAGCCCGTCGGCCATCGGCCCGAGCCAGCCTCCGTCCGGCTCGGCGAAGCCCAGCACCCGGCGCGAGCCGAACGGCTCCGGCAGCGCCACCTGCTTGACCCGGTGATGACCCTGCCCGGTGAAACCGCGATGGGCGAAGTCGGCGGAGGCAGCACCTCCGGTGCCCTTAGCGGTCACCGTGAACACTAGCTCGGCCTCGTCGGCGCCTGGATTCTCCTCCAGAAGCTGGGCAGCCAGCAGGTTCGTGACTCCCGGCGCGATGCCGGCATTCATCACGACCGTGCCTTTCGCCTGCCCTGCCTCCCGACGCAGGGACCGCATTGCCGTTGCGGGTCCGGCCGACAGGTTCAGCAGCACGCCCCCGCGCTTCAGGACGTGTCGTTCGGCGGCGAGCGCCGGGTCCGGGACCGTCGTGATGACCAGGTCCACTCCGTCGAGGGCGGGCGCCAGGGTCGCGGGATCCGTCAGGTCGACGTAGTGGAAGTCCGGCGGCGGGATAGGGTCGCGGCTGGACTGGCGGACCGCCCAGCCGTGCCGTCGGAAGGCATCGGCCACGAGCGCACCAAGGGCTCCGCGCGCGCCGATGACGAGCACAAGAGGACGGGTGCCGGGGACGTTGTTCGAGATGGACATCGGATTGCTCATTGCTCCTCTGGTTGGGCGGTCGGGTGTTGGGCACGATGGTCGCGTCGAGCACGACCATCAGCTGCGCCGTCGCGATGACGGCCAGGGCCTTGCGTGCCTCCTTCGGGTGCTGGCTAGCCGCTCGGGTGCCTGATCGGCTGACCGCCCGGTCCTGCGTGCCGTGCAGGCGGTCTGAGCGTGGACGGCTAGGCGGCGAGCTGGCGCGCCCAGCGCATCCGCTCGGCCGCCACATCCGGGTGATCCCCGAATTCCTGCGCCATCTTTTCGGCGCAGCCGCGCGTGCCGAGCCGCTGCACGGCGCGGCTGATTGCGCTGGCGATCATGTCGGCAGTGGGAGTGTCGGATGGCTGCAGCGTGGAGGCGAACACTGCCTCGGACCGCGCCTCGCGGGCGGTCGGCTGCGCCAGCCATAGACGTGCGCTGGCATCCATGTCGCATTTCTCCTTTTTCATGGTTCGCCGTCAAGGCCACCAGATATGCGGCGACCGCTCCCACTGGCATGGCGATGCCATAGCCAGCCAGGAGCCCCGCGACCAGGGCGGCGATCACAACCGGCCGAGGATCGGCCTCCGACCCCGGCCCCGCTGCTGCTGACCCCGCCGGCGCGCCCAGCACATGCGCGTCGCGGCAGCGTCGGGGTGGTCGCCGAACTCCTGGGCCATCCGGGCGACGCAGCCGCGCACGCCGAGCCGCCGGATGGCGCGGTGGATTGCCTGGGCCACCGTTTCGGCGGTCGGCGCGTCCGATGGCTGCAGCCCGGAGGCGAACAGCGCAAGGCACCGAGCGTCGCTAACGTTCAGCCTGGTCATGGCGAGCTGTGTAGTAGTGGGCATCTCCCACCATCCTTATTCCGCCGGCGAAGGGTCCTGGGCTTCTGGATACGGATGCGTTTCACTGTCATCTCCTCGGCCAGTCGCCATGTCCGGGCCCGGTTAACAAGTAGCCCTGTGATCCTGTTCGGGACTGGTTCTGCAAGCGACGGTATGAGCCGGCGCCGCCATGGGGCGTCACCCGAAGGTGCCCACGCGGTGGAATCTTCCGCGGCCGGCCCCGGGGCACGACAGTGCGGCCGGCAGGTCCGGGGGCACGACAGTGCCGCCGGGGATCGGGCTGCGGGTGCCGGGTTAGGAAGCTGGCCGGCTCGCCGGCCGGGGTCGTGGTACTGGCCACCGTCGATGCCGCCCAGTATGTGCTGCGCGCGCTGCGGGCCGGCGCGGCCTGGTTCCTGGTCAAGCCCACCCCGCCGGAGGACCTGATCGGGCTGGTCCAGGTGGCCGCCGAGGGGCACACCGTGCTGTCACCGGCCGCCGCGCGGCGGCTCATTGTGGCCTCCGCCGATCGGCAGCCGGCCCGCGACCGCGCCCGGCACCTGGCCGGGTCGCTCACCGACCGCGGGGCCCAGGTGCTGTCCTGCCTCGGTGAGGGCCTGTCCAACGCGCAGATCGCGGCCCGGCTGTACCTGTCCGAAGCCAGGGTCAAGGGCTACGTCTCGCGGATGCTGGACAAGCTGGGCTGCGCCAACCGCGCCCAGGCCGGCCTGCTCGCCCACGACGCCCCGGTATCGTCAGCTCGTAGCCCGGGTAGGCGAAGCTGCAGGCTGGAACTCGGGCTGGGTGCCCGGCAGGCCGGGCTGCGTCCTTTGCCCGGACGTTCGTGCCCGCCGGGTGCGGCGGGCCTCACGGGCCCGCCGCGAGCCGGCGGCTGTTGCGATCATGTCGTTGACGCGGTCGGTGGCGAGTTGTTGCAGGATCAGCGGATGCATGGGGTCCTCCTGGGTTAGGCGGGCGGCCGCGGGCTGCCGGGCAGGTCGTTCCGGCTGCCGCGGCACGATCCGGCGCCCGGATCGTCCGGGCGGTCGGTGATGCATACACCGCGGCGCCGGGAAACTGGGCGCCCGCGAGCCGCCCAGTTCGCGCCGCGGGCGGTGTATATACCAGGTGGAAGTGCCACGTGGTCCGGAAGGAAGGCGCGCAGGATGGTGACAGCCGATCTGCTCTCACGGGCGCGGGCCGGGGACGGCGAGGCGTTCCGGGAGCTGACCGACCCGCACCGGCGGGAGCTGCAGGTGCACTGCTACCGGATGCCCGGATCCTTCGCCGACGCCGGGGACGCCATCCAGGAGACGCTGCTGGCCGCCTGGCAAGGCATCGGCGGGTTCACCGAGGAGCGCGCCTCGCTGCGCACCTGGCTGTACAAGATCGCCACCAGCCGGTGCCTCAACGCGCGCCGCGCAGCGAGCCGGCGCCCGGCCAGGGAGTGGGACATGTCCCGGTCCGGACCGCTCGTGCCGAC
The DNA here is from genome assembly GCA_052144275.1 of Streptosporangiaceae bacterium. GTDB lineage: Bacteria > Actinomycetota > Actinomycetes > Streptosporangiales > Streptosporangiaceae > Palsa-504. Next base: position 577 of record JBKQQQ010000519.1, on the reverse strand, counting down.
CCCGCGCGACGAGGCCGTCTGGCTGCAGCCGTTTCCTGACGCCCTCCTCGAGGGTGCCGTCGACGTGCCGCCCGGGCCGGAGGCCCGCTACGAGCAGACCGAGGCCATCTCGCTGGCCTTCGTGACCGCCCTGCAGGTGCTGCCGCCGCGCCAGCTCGCCGTCCTCATCTTGCGCGACGTCCTCGGCTTCCGCGCCAGCGAGGTGGCCGGCATGCTGGAGGTGACCGTCGAATCGGTCAACAGCGCCCTTAAACGAGCCCGCGCCAGCCTGGATCAGCGCCGGCCGCCGGCCGCCGGCCGCGAGCCGGCTCCCGCCTCCGGCTCACCCGCCGAGGAGGCGATCGTGGCCAAGTTCGCCCGCGCATGGGAGTCGGCCGACCTCGACGCGCTGGTGGCCCTGCTGACCGGCGACGTCTTCATCGCGATGCCGCCGGTGCCCTTCGGATACGAGGGCCGGGACGCCGTGACCCGCTACTGCGCCAGCCTGTTCGCCGCGGGCCGCAGGTTCGACCTCGTCCCGGCGCGAGCCAACGGCCAGCCCGCATTCGGAGCCTACCTGCGCTCCCCGGCCGGCATC
>JBKQQQ010000518.1:0-3880 GCA_052144275.1 Streptosporangiaceae bacterium | reverse complement strand
GTGCGTGTTCCTGCTGGTGATGCACCACGTCCCCGTGGACCGCTGCGCGGACAACATCGCGTCGAGGGCCGGGACCCGGCCCAGCGACGGGTGGGTGCACCAGCTGCTGGTGCGCGCCGCCCGGGCGGTCGCGGCGGCGAACAAGGCGATCCGGGCGCTGATCATCCTCGCCCGGGTGATCTGCGGCGACGAGACCCCGCTCCGGGCAGGGCCGGGGCCGAAGTCCCGCAAGAAGTACCTGCAGGTCGCCTGCACGAGCTTGCTGACCTGCTACTTCCTGGGCGACCGGGACCTGGCCTCCTTCAAGGGCTTCGTCTATTCCGACCTGCACGGCGCGGTCGTCGTGCACGACCGGTACCAGCACTACGATTCTTTCCCCGGCATCAGCCACCAGCTGTGCTGCCAGCATTACCCCGATACTGCCGTTATGCCGATACGCAGGCGGGCGTCGCTGGTCACGGGGGTGACCGGGCTGGCGGTATCGGCATAATCACAGGGCCCTGCCGGGTGAGGCTGTTCTCTCCGACATCGAGAGGACAGCGAACATGGATGTTCTGTATGGGGTCCGCATGACGGGCCCGCTGGCGCCGTACGCACCCGGGCTGGCCGGTGAGCTGGCCCGGCTGGGCTTCACGGAGCTGTCGGCACGGTGCCAGCTGGCGCTGGCTGCGCATCTGAGCCGGTGGCTTGCCGCGGCTGGCCTGGATACGGCGTCGCTGACCACTGCGGTGGTGGATGCGTATCTGGCGGCACGGCGCGCGGCCGGATATAGCGCGTACCTGACACCGAAGGCGCTGGCGCCTTTGCTGGGTTACCTGCGCGGGCTGGGCGCGGCGCCGCAGCCGGCGGTTCCCGCGCCGCAGACGTGGGCGGAAGAGCTGGTTGACGGCTATCGCCGCTGGCTGCTGACTGAGCGCGGCCTTGGGGTGAAGGTCGCCCGCGGCTATGTGGATTCAGTCAGGCCGTTCGTGGCCGTTCACGCGGCAGGCGGCGAGGCTGGGCTGCGGGATCTGGGCGCCGGTGATGTCACGGCGTTCCTGACCGCCGGGTCGCGGCGGCTGGCGCCCAAGACCGTGCAGCGGCTGGCGACGGCGCTGCGGTCGCTGCTGCGGTTCTGGCATCTGCAGGGCCTGATCAGCGGGCCGCTGGATCAGGCCGTGCCCAAGGTCGCCAACCGCCGGCCGGGGCTTCCCCGGCCGCTGGAATCACGCCAGGTGCGGGCCCTGCTGGCTTCTTGTGACGGCGGGACCGCGGCTGGCCGCCGTGATCTGGCGATGCTGACGCTGCTCGCGCGGATGGGGTTGCGGGCTGGCGAGGTTGCCGGGCTGCGCCTGGACGACATCGACTGGCGGCTCGGGGAGATCACCATCGCCGGCAAGGGCAATCGCCGCGACAAGCTTCCGTTGCCGGCTGACGCGGGCGAGGCTGTCGCGGTCTACCTGCAGCATGGCCGGCCTTCCACCGCTCTGGACCGCAGCGTGTTCATCCGGATCAAGGCGCCGCACCGGGGCCTGACCTCGGGCGGGGTCACTCAGGCGGTGGCTGCCGCCGCCCGCCGGGCCGGGCTGGGCACGATCTACGCGCACCGGCTGCGGCACAGCGCCGCCTCCGCCATGCTGGCCCAGGGCGGGTCCCTGGCCGAGATCGGCCAGGTCCTGCGGCACAGGCGGCCGCACACGACTGCGGCATACACCAAGGTCAACATCGAGGCGCTGCGGGCGCTCGCGCGCCCATGGCCGGGTGTGTCATGACCGGGCTGCGCCCGGCACTGGCCGGCTACCTGGACCTGCGGCGCGGCCTGGGGTTCAAGCTGGACCGCGACGAAAAGCTGCTGGACCAGTTCATCACCTACCTGGAAGAACGCGGGACCGGCACGGTCACCGTGACCGATGCGCTGGCCTGGGCTACGCTGCCTGCGGGCGGCAGCCCGGGCTGGCTGCGGATGCGGATGACGGTGGTGCGCGGCTTCGCCGCCTACCTCGCCGCCCTCGACCCGTCCGCCGAGGTGCCCTCGGCGAGCCTGCTGCCCGGCGGAACCCACCGCGCGGTGCCCTACCTGTATTCGCCCGCCGACATCGCGGCGCTTCTCGCCCAGGCGGAGAAGCTGAAGACCCCGCTGCGGCGGGCGACCATCCAGACGCTGATCGGCCTGATGACGGTCACGGGCATGCGCGGTGGTGAGGTGGTCGCGCTCGACGATGAGGACTTCGACGCCGGCCGCGGGCTGCTGCTGGTGCGGCACGCCAAGCTCGGCAAGCACCGGCTGCTCCCGCTGCACCCCACCACGGTGACAGCCGTGCAGGACTACCGGCAGCTGCGTGACCAGCGGTTCCCGCGCCCGGCCAGCCCGGCGCTGCTGGTGTCCAGCGCGGGCACCCGGCTGCTGTATTACAACGTCGGCGTGACCTTCGCCAGGCTCGCTCGCCGCGCAGGGCTGGCCGGCCGCTCCGGGGGATGCCGTCCCCGGCCCCATGATTTGCGGCATTCTTTCGCCGTCGCCACCTTGCTGGACTGGTGCCGCGACGGCGGCAACATCGCCGCCCGGATGCCGCTGCTGTCGGCCTACCTGGGCCATGCCGATCCCGCCGGCACCTACTGGTACCTGCACGCCGCCCCGGAACTGCTCGCCGAAGCCGCCCGCCGGCTCGGCACCGCACCGGGAGACCCCCGGTGACCGCGATCGCCGCGACCATGCAGGCGTTCTTCACCGAGCGGCTGATCGCCCAGCGCCGGGCCAGCCCGCACACGATCGCCGCCTACCGCGACACCCTGCGGCTGCTGCTCGGCTTCGCGGCCCAGCGCACGGGAACCTCACCGTGCCGCCTGGACATCGCTGACCTGGACGCGCCGGTGATCAGCGCGTTCCTCGACCACCTCGAGCACGAGCGGGGCAACACCATCCGCAGCCGTAACGCCCGGCTGGCCGCGATCCACTCGCTGTTCGGCTTCACGGCACTGCGCCATCCCGAACACGCCGCCGACATCGCCCGGGTCCTGGCGATCCCGCCCAAGCGGGCTGACCAGACGATCGTCACGTTCCTCACCGCCACCGAGACCGAGGCCCTGCTCGCCGCCCCGGACCGGGCCACCCGCACCGGCCGCCGCGACCACGCCTGGATCCTGCTCGCGGTCCAGACCGGGCTGCGGGCCTCCGAGCTCACCGCCCTGACCTGCGGCGACGTCCACCTCGGCGCCGGCGCCTACGTCGCCTGCCACGGCAAGGGCCGCAAAGACCGGATCACGCCGCTGGCCCCCGGCACGGTCACCACCTTGCGCGCCTGGCTCGCCGAGAACACCGGGACACCCGGCGACCCGCTGTTCACCACCATCCGCGGCGGCCCGATGAGCCGGGATGCCCTGCAGCAGCGACTCACCCTCTACGCCACCGCAGCCGGGACAACCTGGCCCGCCCTGACCAGCAAAAACGTCACTCCCCACGTCCTGCGGCACTCGGCCGCCATGGCATTGCTGCACGCCGGGGTCGACATCACCGTCATCGCGCTATGGCTCGGCCACGAATCGGTCACCACAACACAGATTTACCTGCAAGCCGACATGGCACTCAAGCAGCAAGCACTCGACCGGACCACCCCGCCAGCCAGCGCACCCGGCCGCTACAAGCCCCCCGACCAGCTCCTCGCGTTCCTCGAAGCCCTGTGATTATGCCGATACCGCCAGCCCGGTCACCCCCGTGACCAGCGACGCCCGCCTGCGTATCGGCAAAACGGCAGTATCGGGTTAATGGGCCAGGCACGCCTGGTGCCCGGCCAGGTGCTGCCAGCCGTCATGGAAGTAGTTGACGTACCGGTCGGTGACGGCGATGCCGGCGAAGTCCGGCAGGACGCCGAAGTCGCGGAACGATTCGAGGGTGCGGGCGCCC
>JBKQQQ010000517.1:0-8032 GCA_052144275.1 Streptosporangiaceae bacterium | reverse complement strand
GTCGAAGTCGACGAGCAGCACCCGGCGGCCCTGCTCAGCCAGGGCGGCGCCGAGGTTTATCGTGGTCGTCGTCTTGCCGACGCCGCCCTTCTGGTTGCAGACCGCGATCACGCGCGCGGGACCGTGCTCCGCGAGCGGCTCGGGATCGGGGAAGGCAGAATAGGGCCTACCGGTCGGACCCAGTTCTCCTGCCTGGGGCTCAGTCAAACGCGTAGCTGCCACCAGCGCGAACCTCCCGTGCTAAGGCCGGGACGATGCCCTCGGAACCTGGTTTTGGACTCTAGGGCTTGCGCCGGGCGCCGGCAAGCAGGCTCGCCGTTTACGCCCGATATCCACCTGATGATTCGCGCTGGCCCGGCCCGTGCCCGCCACTGCTTTCCCGCATGCCCCATGCGCCACCCACGCCCGCCCCGCAACCTGAAATCCGCCTCCCGACCATAGCAGTAACCGCAACCATCGCGGACCCGAACGGGCCACGATCATGAAACCTCACGGCGGGTCGGCTCAGGCTGGGCCTTCTCCCACCAGGGCTCTGCGGAATGGTCCGGTTCACCGCTGCTCGGATGCTCGGGGCCCGGGGGCTGGCTGTTGGGATGCTCCGGCCCCGGGAGCTGGCTGCTCGGGTGCTCGCTGCCGGCTACCTGGGTGGCCGCAGAATTGGCCGCGACCTGGCCGTCCAGGAGATCGACGCCAGGGAACGGGCTGACTGAGTGCCCGGCACCGGAGACCTGGGCCGCTGCGGATACCTGGGCACCCGCAAACTGGCTGCCCGGGTCGCTGCCGGGAGCATCGTCCGGGTATTCGTGGCCCGGCAGGAGCGGCAATCCGGACTTGAGGGCCACCATGCCGGGCAACTCGAGGTGGGTCCGCTTGGTGAGAACCTCGATCTCGTGGATGGTCAGGGCGACGCCTACTTCACCGCGCCCGGCGTGCAGGCCGCCCAGCCGGCCGTGGCTGATCCCGGCCACCAGGCCGGTGACCTCGAAGATGATGGACAGGCCGAGCTGGAGGGTGTGCACCCGCTGACCGTCGACCAGAATGCTCACCGCGGGCTGCTGGACGGTGCTGACCCGGTGCGGGGCCAGGCCGACCAGTTCCTTGCTGCCCGGCGTGGCCAGCGTGCGCCGCGCGGCGGAATGGATGTCCCGGTGCTCACGCCAGCCGGCCACCAGCACGTCGATGAGGTCGATCTTCAGCAGGACGGCTGCGGCCAGCGCGGCCTCGCGGATGGCGGCTTCCTGGGTCACCCGCGGGAGGTGCGTCAAGACCCGACCGAGGTTCTGGCCGCGCCCGACCGAGACGATCTGCCGGGCCAGCGCCTCGGGTGCGTCCGCGGACGAGCCGAACAGCAGATCGGCGGCGGTGAGCAGATGGTCCGGCTCCGCGGTCGTCATAGGGTTATCTCCTCGATCGTCGTGATGATGGCGGCCGGGAGGGGTTCGAGGCGAACCGTGTACGTCTCCTCCGTGCCGATCTCGTGGATGCTCACCGCACCTGGCCGGCCCTGGTCAGGCACGGCCCGCACCTCGGACGGGGGCGCCGCCGGCGGGTGCGGCCTCGGCGGGCGCTTGCGCAGCCGCCGCGCGGCCAGGGTCAGGGCACCGGCGGTGGCCCCGACGGCGACGGCGGCCAGCGAGACGATGACCGGTTTCGGCACCTTCTTGGCGGTCAGGACAGCCGTCCCGGTCGGCTCGGCGGACGCCTCGCCGGAAGCAGCGCTCACCTTGCCGTTGGCGTCGACCGCCGTCACCACGAAGTAGTACGTGGTGCCGTCAGCCAGGCCAGTCACCACGGCGCTCGTGGCGGCGGTGCTGCTGACCGGGGTGCCCGGGGTAAAGCTCGGGCTGGTGCCTTCGTAGACGTCGTATCTGGCCGGCAGCGATCCGCCGGAGGCGGGCGCGGTCCACGACAAGCTCACCTGGGCGTCACCCGCGGTCGCGGTCAGCCCCGTCGGCGCGCCGGGAGTTCCGGGTGTTCCGGCCCCGGCGGTCGCAGCCGCCGAGGTGGACGCGGACGCCGACGCGGTGGCCGACACCGGAGTAGCCGACGCCTCACCGGAAACCTTCCCCTGGCGTTTGGCGGAGTTGACCGCAGCCACGGTGAAGTAGTAAGCGGTGCCGTTGGTCAGGCCGGTCAGCGTGTAGCTGGTGCCGCTGATCAGGGAGGTATTGACCGGGCTCGCGGACTCGCCGCCCGGGCTGGTTCCCTGGTAGATCAGGTAGCCGCTGATCCCGGCTCCGCCATCGGCGGCGGGCGCGGTCCAGGACAAGGCGACCCGGCCGTTGCCCGGGGTCGCGGTCAGCCCGGTGGGCGCCCCGGGTGCGGTGACCGCGGCCGCCGGGACGGCGGACGCGGTGGCGGAGGCGGGTCCCTCTCCGGCCTTGTTGACCGCGGTCACCTTGAAGTAGTACGTGGTGCCGTTGGCGAGGTTCTTCACGGTCACGCTGGTGCCGCCGGGGCTGGCGACCGGTTTGCCGCTGATGTTCTCGGTGGTTCCCTCGTAGACGTTGTAGCTGGTGATCGCCGCGCCGCCATCGGCGGCGGGCGCCTTCCACGACAGGGTCACCTGGCCGTTGCCCGCGGTCGCCGTCAGGCCGGCGGGCGCCCCGGGTGCGGTGACCGGGGCCGCCGGGGTGGCCGACGCCTCGGCCGAGGCCGCGCTGTGCAGGTCAGCGTCGTTGACCGCATCGGCCGTGAAGTAGTAGGTGGTGCCGTTGGTCAGGCCGGTGACGGTATAGCTGGTGCCGCTGATCAGGGAGGTATTGACAGGGCTCGCGGACTCGCCGTGGGAACTCGTGCCCCGGTAGACGTCGTAGCCGATGATCGCCGCGCCGCCATCGGCGGCGGGCGCCTTCCACGACAGGGTCACCTGGCCGTTGCCCGCGGTCGCGGTCAGGCCGGTGGGCGGTCCGGGGTTTAGCACCCGGGCCTGGGGGCCTTGCGCGGCGGTCAGGACCACGCCTGGTCCGTCCGTGGGCGGCCGCGCCGCGCCGCCGCCCGCCAGCATCGTCGGCCAGCCCGCCAGGACGGCGGCGAGGCACGCTCCGGCGAGCGACCTCAGCCACCTCCGGCCAGGGCCGGCGGTGGGCCGACCGGGTACGACACCCGGAAGGCACCTGAAGGCCAGGCGAAAGGATTTCATGGGGACTCCAGCGAGGGTGGCATCGCGCTGCCTAGAAGGGTAGAGGCGGAACCCCCGCTGCGGATACATCTCGGTCAGGACGCTGGTCAGCTCCGGCGGGCCGACGGGATGCGGGCCAGGATCACCGGCGTGGGCAAGCGCTAGGCACGGCTGGCGCCGTGAGCGGCGAGGGTGAAGCGGCGGTCGGGCGAGGCGCTGCCGCAGGCTAGGTCGGCGGCGATCTCGCCGACGAGCGGCGCGAACTTGGCGCCGTGGCCCGAGCAGGGCGAGCAGACGACGAACGGCCCGTAGCGATCCAGGATGAAGTCCTCGCTGGCCGTGGACGTGTACAGGCAGCTCGCCTCGCCGATGGGCGCCGGGTCCAGGCCACCGAGCCGCTGGCAGACGAACGCGCGGACCCGGTCCCTGGCCGCCGGGCTGACGATCCCGTCCCGCCCGTCGCCGGTGGTGACCGTGCCGCGACCGTGCTCGCCGATCTTGACTGCGCCGGGCACCTCGCCGTCCCGGCCGGCCGGAAGCCCGTAGCGGACGATCTCGTCGTGATGCATGAACACCGGCCACGACCCCGGGTCCCGCGGCGCGAAGTGGAAGGCCTGCACCTGGGCCTGGCCGGTCAGCCGCACGTAGAGCGGGTCCGGGTAGGCCCGCCGGAAGATCCGGGCGCTGCCGTGCGAGCTGCCGCGCCGGTGCCCGGGCTGGAACGCCTCCACGAGCACGACCGAACGCCCCCGGCTGGCCAGGTCCCGGGCCGCAGCCGACCCGGCCAGCCCGGCGCCGACGACGACCGCGTCCGCCCGTCCGGTGCCCATGGGCCTACGGTAGCTCCGGCGGTCACTCGGGCCAGGCAGGACTCCGGCCGAGCATCGCGACGATCTGGTCCATGGCGCCGAGGTCCTCGGTCACCGGGATCCCGGGCGCGAACGGCACCACCCCCAGCTTTCGCGGCTCGCCGTCCGGCACGGCCGCGGCGACGGGGAGCGCGGCGGCGAGCAGGTCGGGCTCGAGCTCGTAGTCCACGCCGAGCGAGCGCGCGACATCCCACCCGTGCACCAGGTAGTCGATGAAGTGAAAGCTGATCGCCTGGGCCGCCGGGAACTGCAGCACGGGGCTAAGCTCCGCCAGCACGAACTTCCGCTCGAGCACGCCGTCGGCACCGAACGCGGCCAGCGCCCGCCCGGCCGCCGCGGCGTACTCCTTGACCGGATCTGGAGCGGGCGGCCCGGGCTGCCAGCGAGACAGGTCGCCGCCGTCTCCGGTGGCCGCCGCGGCCCAGCCGTCATGCTGCGCCGTCATGTGCGTGAGCAGTTCGGAAAGGGTCCAGTCGGCGCATGGTGTCGGCCGGGCCAGGTCGGCCTGGCCGGCCAGGGACACCACGCTGACGGTTGCCTGGACGACCCTGGCGTCCAGGGCCACGATGTCGCGGCCTGCCGTGTTCTCGGTAGTCATAGAACGCACCTCCGCCGCTTATCATATGTCTTCACTTACGATATTCAACTGCTTATCATCGGCGGGCTGTTATTCTTCGCCACGATGAGCGCGTTCCCGGACGACCGACGTGACCTGGCCGCGATGTTCGTGCCCCTGGCCAGGGCGCTGATCGCGCGCGAGGAGCCGACCCTGCAGGCGCACGACATCTCGATGTGGGGTTACGTCGTGCTGACCGCGCTGGCCGAGCAGCCGGTGCGGACCCAGGCCGCGCTCGCGCAGGCCATCAGCGCGGACAAGAGCCGCATCATCGGCGTCCTGGATGACCTGCAGGAGCGCGGGCTGATCCAGCGCCAGCCGGACACCGCCGACCGGCGGGTGCACCTGCTCTCGCTGACCCCCGCGGGCGACCGGCTGCGGCGATCGGTGGAGGCCGCGATCCGCGACAGCGAGCAGGGCGTCCTCGCGACGCTGCCGCCCGCCGACCGCGAGGCGTTCCTGCGGTCACTGAAGGCCCTGTACGAGCGCTACCGGGCACCATGAGAGGGTAGGCGCGGGAGGTAACACCGTGAAGATTGGCCTGCAGATCCCCGACTTCACCACGCCGGACGGCCCGCCGCGGCTCGGCGCCGACCTGGCCACCGTGGCCCGCACGGCCGACGAGGGCGGTTTCGAGTTCATCGCGGTCATGGACCACTTCTTCCAGATCGGCATGCTCGGGCCGCCCGAGCGCGAGATGCTCGAGGCCTACACCACGCTCGGCTACCTGGCGGCCTGCACGTCGCGGGCCAAGCTGCTCACCCTGGTGACCGGGGCGGTGTACCGGTACCCAGGCGTCCTGGGGAAGATCGTCACCACGCTGGACGTGCTGTCCGGCGGCCGCGCCTGGCTCGGCATCGGCGCCGCGTGGAACGAGGAGGAGTCGCGCGGGCTCGGCATCTCCTTCCCGCCCGTCGCCGAACGCTTCGAGCGGCTCGAGGAAACCCTGCAGATCTGCCTGCAGATGTGGCGCGGCGATCAGAGCCCGTACCAGGGCAAGCACTACCAGCTCGAGCGGCCGCTGAACTCGCCGCAGTCCCTGACCAGGCCGCATCCCCCGATCATGATCGGCGGCAGCGGGGAGAAGAAGACGCTGCGCTTCGTGGCCAAGTACGCCGACGCGTGCAACCTGTTCCCCGGCCCGGACCTGGCCCGCAAGCTGGACGTGCTGCGCGCCCACTGCGACGCCGAGGGCCGCGATTACGACGAGATCACCAAGACCTGCTACTTCATCTTCGACGTCGGCGAGAAGGGCGAGAAGACCGCCGAGATCGTCGACCAGCTCGGCCACCTCGCCGAGATGGGTTTCGGCGCCGCGATCGGCGCGGTGGCCAACGTCTGGGAGGTCACCCCGCTCGAGGTGATCGCCGCCGACGTCATCCCCGCCGTAGCCGGTCTTTAGCGGACCGAACGGGCCCTGGTGCCAGCCCGGCAGCCGGCTGACACGGCTATGCCCGGGCGCCCTGGCTGGCCTGGTGGTCAGCGACGCGCTTTTCGTTGGCGTGCTCGACGGCGGCCGCGCTGCGGTCGTCGCCCCGCGCGGACAGTCCCGCCACGACGCCCGCGACGTCGGCTACCGGGCGGTTCTGGCTGAGCTTGGCCTTGGCCTCGATCCGGGTGATCTGCAGCTCCAGGCCGACGATGGCGCGCAGCTGGCCCTCGATGAACGGGCGCGGCGCGTCATCCACCGACCAGGGCATCCGCTGGCCGGGGGCGGCCAGCCGAGCGGCTTCGTGCTTGGCCGTCAGGCGGCGGACCACGTCCTCGACCCAGACCGGGTCGTCGTGCACGACCAGGCGGCCGTACACGTGCGCCGTGACGTAGTTCCAGGTCGGGACGACCCGGCCGTGCTCGGCCTTGGCGGCGTACCAGGACGGGGACACGTAGGCGTCCGGGCCGCGCACGATGGCCAGCGACTCGCCCAGGGCCGGCTTGCGCCACTGGTCGTTGTTCCGGGCCACATGGCCGTACAGCGTGCCGTGCTCGCCTGCCGACGGGTCGTACACGAACGGCAGCATCGTGGCCAGCAGGCCGTCCGACGTGAGCGTGATCAGGTCGGCCGCGCCGTGCCTGGCCAGCAGCTCGCGCACGGCGGAGTCGCCGGCCGCGAAATGGGCGGGAATGTACATTTTGCCTCCGCGTTTGCCTCCGCGCCTAAGGCTACGTGCTGAAGGAACGGGTCAGGTTGCCCCAGACGGCGTCGTAGTCGTCCTGGCGGTGCGCCGCCTCCATGGCCTGCCGGGTCGGGACGATCATCCAGCGGCTCTCGAACATGAACGCCAGCGTGCCGTCGAGCTTCTGCGGCCGCAGCTCGGCCGTGCTGGCCCGCTGATGCGTCTCCGCGTCCGGGCCGTGCGAGGCGAAGGTGTTGTGCAGGCTGGCCCCGCCGGGTGCGAACCCCTCGGCCTTGGCGTCGTAGACGCCACGCACCAGGCCCATGAACTCGGACATGATGTTGCGGTGGTACCAGGGCGGGCGGAACGTGTCCTCGCCGACCAGCCAGCGCGGCGGGAAGATCACGAAGTCCACGTTGGCCAGGCCGGGCAGTTCGCTCGGCGAGGTGAGCACGGTGAAGATGGACGGGTCGGGATGGTCAAAGCTGATCGTGCCGATCACCATGAAGTTCGCGGTGTCGTACTTGTACGGCGCGTAGTTCCCGTGCCAGCCGACGACGTCCAGCGGTGAGTGGTCGTAGTCGGCGGCCCACAGGTTCCCGCCGAACTTCTGCACGACCTGCACGCTGCCCGACCGGTCCTCGTACGCCGCCGCCGGGATCAGGAAATCACGCTCGTTGGCCAGGCCGTTCGCCCCGATCGGGCCGCGTTCTGGCAGCGTGAACGCGACGCCGAAGTTCTCGCACACGTAACCCCGGGCGGGCCCGTCCGGCAGTTCCACCCGGAACCTGATGCCGCGCGGCACCACCGCGATCTCGCCGGGCGCCACGACGAGCGGCCCCAGCTCGGTGCGCAGCAGGACCGGGCCGTGCTCGGGCACGAACAGCAGCTCGCCGTCGGCGTCGGTGAAGTACCTGTCGGTCATGGACCGGTTCGCGGCGTACAGGTGCGCGGCCATCCCGTTGCGCGTCCTGAGGTCGCCGTTGCCGCCCATCGTGAACAGGCCGTCGATGAAGTCCGTGTCGGCGGCGGGCATCGGCAGGGCGTCCCAGCGGAGCCGGTTCGGGTCGGGCTCGATCTCGTCGAACGGAGTGCCCCGCAGCGTCCCGTTGCCGATGCGGGAGAACTTCGGGTGCGCCGCCGACGGCATGATCCGGTAGACCCAGGTCCGCCGGTTGACCGCGCGCGGCTGGGTGAAGGCGGTCCCGCTGAGCTGCTCTGCGAACAGGCCGAGCGGTGCGCGCTGCGGTGAGTTGCGGCCCGCGGGCAGCGCCCCGGGGACCGCCTCGCTGGCGAACTCGTTCCCGAAGCC
>JBKQQQ010000516.1:0-20579 GCA_052144275.1 Streptosporangiaceae bacterium | reverse complement strand
CACGAAAGCGGCATAGGTCACTGGAGAGCTACGTGCATCGAAAGGTGCCCGCGTGGTTCGGAGGAGGGGAGCGCGGAAAAGGATCTCCCACCCGGGAAGACACCTCGCCGTGCTCCCTATCCTGTTCACCGGCGCCGGGAACCGCACCAGCGGCCCGGTCCTGCGGTCCGGCTCGCCGCGGCTGGTCATCCAGGAAGCCTGGGCCTGGCTGACCGCCACCCAGCTCGTCCGCGCCAGCGCCGCCGCCGCGCTCCGCACCGAGGCTGCCGCAGCCCGCGCCCTGCGCCGCAGGTCCCGCGCCCCGGTCACCGCCGATGAGGAGTCTTTTACCGCCGGCCTGCACCACGCCATCCGGTCCATGACATCCACGCAGGTCACGGCCTCATCATCACTGCAGGCACTCACCGCCGCAGCGGACGCCGCCGCCCGTGACTGCCTGCACACCCTCAGCCTGCCGGGCCGGCAGCGGCACTCAAAACGGGCACAGAAAGCACGGCCGAAATTCCCGCACGCCACCGCCACGAAGACAACCGTCACCGGAAAACCCCAGGTCACTGTGTTCGCGCCCGGCTTCTCCTAGCAGCTATCCCAGGCACAGCCGTCAGGAAGGAGGGACCGCCCCGCGCATGCGGGGCCGCGGATCGTGGAACCGCACGCCACCCCGCTGCGGCACGCGGGCCGCAACAATGGCCGCAACCCGATCACGCCATCAAAAAAACAGACTCAAAGAACGACACGGAACACAAAGGCAGTAACACCCCGGAGAAATCAAAACGCCTAAAGTACGCGGTGTTGACCCATATCCCGGCTCCCGAAGCCAGCAGCGCTTCCGGCATGCCGTCATTCAGGCTGAATAGCTACACCGCACCCAGTATCCGACTCGTGAGCATGCGCGCCGCGACGTTGTGAGGTACATCGAATTCTGGTACAATTCGGAGCGTCGGCACTCCGGACTTCAGTACCGGACCCCGCAGCAAGTCCACGACGAGTATCTGGAACAGCAGTTCGCAGTGTGAATTAGCCACAAATCCGCTGTCCGGAAAACTCGGGGCAGATCACACGGCCGCCGCGAGCGGCGCAGCATCCGCACCGCGCCCGCCGCCAGCATCAGCTGGCCGCACGCCGCCCAGGTCTTGCGCATCCGCCGCGATAGCGGTCCCACTCACGGCCCCTGGACGCACAAACAGATCGCCTACGGCATCACCAGCCTGCCCGAAGACCGGGCCGGGCCACGGCACCTGGCACCTACGCCGGCAGCCACTGGGCCATCGAGAACCGCGAGCACTACATGCGGGACAAGACGTTCGGCGAAGATCTCCAGCGGGTCCGCACCGGAACCAGCCCAATGCCTACGCTGCCATCCGCAACCTGGTCACTGGCGCTTTCCGCCGTGCCGGGTTCGCCAACATCGCCCACGCCCGCCTCTACTACGGCCGCGACGACCAGCGCATCCTCTCCCTTTAGGGATACACCTGAAACGGACACCAAGAACAACCGGTCACACAACACGAACACGCCGGGGTCGTGGGCCAGCCCACTTCCTCACTGGTTACGCTGCACGCCCACAGGTCAGGGCCATGCCGCGCAAATAGCCGCCGATATACTCGGGCACGGTATCCTCGCTACAAGCCGATGGTGACGTACCGAAGGAGCAATCTGCGCTGAGGGACCCGGGGCTTAGTGGGGATCTCGTATCGCTCTTCCTCAGACCCGGTAGGCGAGGCCGCCTCGACTGACCGGTCAGGACCGGGGCTTGATGATTACCCCTAGTTTGCCGTGCGTTATGACGGGCTCCACGCCCTTTGCCTTTGTGAATTCCATGAAGGCCTCGTAGGCGCCACCCCACTGGCCACCCTGCGCGCAGTCATCGATGACGATGATTCCGCCCGGAGACATGAGGTCGTAGATAGCATTCAGCGTCGACAGCACTGGCCGGTACAGGTCGACATCGACCAGGGCCATGCGAAACGGTGAGATCTTCGTGTAATCGAACGTAGCGGCATCTGCTTGGAAGGACGTGACCCCTTCGACGCCATTACGCCGCATCGTCTGATCGAACCTGGCTTTGCTATTTCCTCGGAAAAAAGCGCGGTAGCGATAGTCGCGGCCGAGCGCATGTTCGCACTCGATGTCATGCATGGTAAAGCCGCTGAAGGTGTCGATCGCATAATAGTCGACAGCCATGCCAAGGGTATCGATGTGACGATTGAGAAAGACGGTCGTCTTCCCTGACTCACATCCCACTTCAAGGATCGATCCAGAGATATCAGCAACGTTCGTAATCTGCTCACAGAGAAATGCGAGCTGTGCCGGTGAGAACATGTACGGATATCGGTAGTCGAGTAGGTCCCTGATGATTGGAGTCCGGTATACGACTTGCTTTACCCCCATGTACACGTCCCTGCTGATTGGAGTCCGGTATACGAACCGTTTCGTCCCCATTTGTAGCTCCTTCGCGAACCTGCGTCGGCCCCTGAACGGCATTGGGCTCGTCGGGCACCAGGCGCAGCGCCGACGGCGACAGGTTAACTCGCCGCAGCAATCCGGCCGCAAGATGTCGCCGTATCTGACAGTCCTTCAAGGGTCTCGAACAGCCAGTGTGAGCCCCCGTTACCGATTGCCACGGGCTTGAACTGGAGCGACGACCTCGCACGCAACTCGTGGAACGCCTTCATCTGATGGTCGCGATCCGGGAAATCGTCGAAGTAGATCAACGTGCCGGGGCGCAGGTACGGTTCGGCCCAGCGCAGGACCGTGGAGGTACTCGAATAGAGGTCGCAGTCCGCGTTCAAGATGAGCTGGTCATGGTCTGGGACGGTGAAGCGGGGCAGCGTTTCCTCGAACCAGCCGATCTGGAACGACACTCGACTGTCATCGATCTGCGGTGGTCCATTGGTTTTGAAGTGGCCTGCACGGAACCGAGGATGCCAGTCCTCCGGCAGTCCCTCGAAGCTGTCGAAACCGACCAGCTTTGCGTCGGGCTGGGATAGGTTACGCGACCACCAGCTCATCGACCTACCCTCGAACACGCCGAACTCCAGGTAGAGCGGCGCGCGCCCCACGATCTTGCGACATGCGGTCTCGAAGACCGCGAAGGCGTCGTGGAGCATCTCGGGTGAAGCGTGTTCGCTAGCCAGCCAGTGACCGGCTTCGAGGTAGCTCAGCACTTTGCAGGTGTAGGCCAAATGCAAGGGCCTGGCAGGACGTCCGGCACGTAGGAACGCTCGACGGACGGCGGACCTGGGAATGATCATGCTGTGCTCCAAACGGACGCGGACCGCCAGCTTCTCCACGGCGGTGTTGGTTTACATGACAGTCGGCGCCTTCCTGTTGATACCACCTGGCCAAGTCATCTGTCCGTGGCTATGAAAAAGCCATCAGGGGTCACCTTCCGCGCGGCTCGCTCTTTTTTGCATACCCTCAAGGGTATTTCAGGCCGGCCACACGGGGCCCGGGACCAAGGTCCTGAGTCAGCGAGGACAGCGGGTTTCGCCTGGTCAGGGTCAGGATCGGCCGGCTTGTCGTATCACAGCCATACCGCCGGTGCTCATATGCATGCCCCACCTCGAGGCATTCAGTCCCCACGAAGCTCGCTGTCGGGCCGAGTCAGCCGAAAGGGTATTTCCATGACTGCCGCCGGTGCGTTTCGCTTCCTCGCGCCGATGCCCCGGCTCGTCAGCCACCCACGGGCTGACAATGACGCTACGCGGTGGGCGGCGGAGTTGCGCCGTATCGAGGATCTGGGATTCCATGCTGTCGCGGTGTCCGAGCATTACAGCGGCGGCTGGACGATGGATGCCCTCACCGCCATGAACTTCGCTCTCGCCAGCACCACGCGCCTGCGCGCTATACCGCTTGTCTTGAACAATGACCTGCATCACCCGGCTATCCTCGCCAAGGCGATCGCGACCGCTGACGTGCTCTCCGGGGGCAGGGCCGCCGTCGGGATCGGCGCCGGCTGGCTGGTGGATGACTACCAGGCGCTCGGCGCCAGCTACGACACTGCCCCGATCCGGATTGACCGGCTGACGGAGGCACTGCAGGTTATCACCATGTTTTTCGCGGGACTGCCAGTGACCTTCGGAGGTCGCTACTATCGGCTGGACGGCCTCGAAGCGCTGCCGCGATCCGCCCAGGACCCGCGACCGCCGGTGCTGGTGGGCGGCGGCGGTCCGCGGATGCTCACCTTGGCAGGCTCGCTCGCGGACATCGCCGGGATACACGCCCAACTCGGGCCCAGAGGTTTCGATGCGGGGGCGGCGGAGGGACTTTCCAGGGCGAGCATCGATAAGAAGATCAGCCTGGTAGCCGCGGCAGCGTCGCAAGCCGGACGGCCAGTGCCGGCGATCCAGTTCACTTGCTATAACGTGAACATCGGAGGCGTTCAGGTCACGCCGATCCGCCCGTCGTTCAGTGATTTCATTGATGCCCATCCGGTCAGCTTCGCCGACTCGCCCATCTGTTTGCGCGGCGACATCGGCAAGTGCGTGGACGACCTGCAGCGGTGGCGGGATGAACTCGGGATCTCCTACTGGAATCTGGGCGGCAACGTGGATGCGATCGCCCCGATTGTCGCCCGGCTCTCGGCCGAATAGGCAGGGTAGACCCTCGCGGCGCAGCCCACGGCCCATACCGTCCGGCAAGACCTCACGCCCAGCCCTCCAGGGTCACGTTGTAGACACTCGCCTGGAAGGTGCCGGAGGACGCGTCAGCCGGCGGCAGCTGGGTGAACCAGATGAGCACGTAGCGGCCGCGCGCTGGGCTGGTGAGGTGCAGGGACACCTGCCCGCCGGCGTCGGATGCTCGCGCGACGGCAGGCGGCCGCGTCAGCGACGGTGCCACGGCCCCGACACTCACCTGGAAATCGGCGCCCGGCAAGGGGCCGAGCAAGACCCGGACGGTGCTGATGGTCACCGTCCGGCCCATGTCCAGGAGCAGGCCCGTGCCCGGCTTCAGGCCCCCGAAGGACGCGCTGGAGTACCAATCTGTGTGCCAGGCCGTGGCGGGATTGCCGTCAATCGCGAGATAGGCGAGCTGGTTGTTCTCGCCCAGGCCGTCCCCGTACGGATCGAACGATGCGGCCCTGACCGGTTTAAGCGCCTGCGCTGGTCCACGAGGAGGCCCGATGACCGGCGCGGGTCCCGCGGCGTTGTCCCGGGCCGGTGCCCCGGTAGCCTGGACATGCGTGCCGTCGGCCGCACGGGTTTCGCCCAAGTGGTGCGCCAGCGTCCAGCCGGCGGCCGTCATCGCCGCCAGGAGCGCCACGCCGCCTGCGGCAAGTCGCACCCTCGGCGCAGCTGCGGGCCTGTTTCCTCGCCGAACCGCCACGAGATCAGGCCATGGCGTGGCGGCCGGGACCGGGCTGGTACGGCGCGGCCAGCTCGGGCGAATCGGGAGGAATCGCTGACCAGCAGGTAGGTGGCCGGCTTCTTGCTGCGCTCTGCGCAGCTGCCACCAGCCGTACACCGCGCTGATCCACACGGCAATTGCCGAGCCCCACACTGCTCCAGCGGCTCCTCCGGCAACAGCGCCCGCCAGAGAGCCGATGACGAAGAGAACCGATCCGAGAACTGTCAGGCGCAGGCTCCGCTTCGCAGCGCCAAGAGCGTGCAAGCCCGTGCCGGCGCCGGCGCTGACGCCTTGGCCTGTGACGCCAAGTATGGCTGGCAATATCAGCGGATATGTTGAGTGCCAGATCGGACCGAGCAGCCAGTGGCCGAGTCCCCTTGGCACCGCCACCAGCAGGAAGAGTCCCCAGGCAAGCCCCGCCGCGCTAAGTCCACTGGTAATGACCAGGCAGAACAGTGGCAGATGCCGTGGCGAGCGGCGTAGAACCCGGGCGGCTTCTGGAATGGCAACCAGGCCGGTCCCGAGGAACAGGATCCACATGGGGCCCAACAGCGCGGCGGCGGCCTGCACAGAACCCAGAGCGGCTAGGCCCAGGACAAGGCCGATGCTGTAGGCACGAATCTGGGTCGAGACGCTCTGCGAGGTGCCCTCCAAGAGGTAACGAGGGCCGAGATCACGATGCTGCGACACCCATCTCCATGCGCCGGTCAGTCTGGGGACGACCCGCGCCTGCCAGGGCCCGACGGCTGCGGCGATATTACCCGTGATGCCCCACACGAAGACGTACCAGAACACGTCCGCGTGCCCGGTCGCGCGCACCGTCAGCAGGGCGGGAACCAGCGTCGCCACCCATATGGTGTCGTTGATGAATGCCTGGCTGCCGCGCCCGAGTGCGAAGAACGAATATCGCCAGCTGTCCTGCAATAGCAATCCTGGCAGAGTCAGTCCCAGGGCAAGAAATGCGGCCGCGACCGTGGCGCTGAGCAGCGAGGCCACCGCAAGGACGCAGACGCCTGCGACGAGGCCTACCAGCGCGGCGGTGCCGGTGCATTCGGACACGGCACGCCGCCAGGTCGGGAGGTCCGTGCCGCTGAACCTGACGATCAGCGGATCGGTAGCAAGGCCGCGAGATGCGTTGAGCGCGAACCCGTAGGTCACGTATGCGAGGCTGAACGCGCCGAACTGCACCGCGCCCAGCTCATGGACCACGTAAATGCTCACCGCGAAGTTGCTCAGGCTGGACATCACCTGGTCGGCCAAGCCCCAGCCCATGCGGCGGACCGCGTGACTCCGCAGCTGCCGGAAAACCGCTGCCGGTGATCTCGGCAGCTCCAGACTGACCGCCCCTACGTCGACGTCTACCTCAGCCACCACCCGCCAGAGGAACGAGAACCCTTAAACACTCCCCAGCTGCAGGATGAGTCGGTCGGCGCGCGGGGAGAAACCACCGTACAAGGTAGATGACCCGCGACGATCCGCTTCTGATACCTCTCCGGCACAACTGCTTGCAATTGACAGCACACTCGACGTCAGCGGTGCTGACGCGAGGGCCCCGGGGCGTTGAAGCGCGCCTGCCGTATCACGGCAGCCTGATCGGCGCTCATATGCACGATCGTTCGGCCACTAGACCAGGCGGGGTGGATACGGCTTGTGACGCGAGTCCTCATTATCGTCCAGAACCTTCCGGTGCCGTTTGATCGGCGGGTGTGGCTTGAGTGCCAGGCGCTCATTTCGGACGGCTATCAGGTCGCCGTCGTGTGCCCGAAGGGCAATGGTGATCCGGCGCATCAGGTCATCAACACCGTCGAGCTGTACAAGTACCGGCCGTACGCGCCCGGTGGCAGCAGGCTCAGCTTCGTCACGGAGTACGCTTACTCTTTCCTCGCCACGGCATGGCTGACGCTCAAGGCGCGGCGATCCGGCCGGTTCGGGGTGATCCAGGCCTGCAACCCACCGGACATCTTCTGGCCGATCGCGCTGGCCTTTCGCGCTCTCGACGGCACCCGGTTCGTGTTCGACCACCACGACCTCTGTCCCGAGCTGTACGAGTCCCGATTCCCCGACGGCCCGAGGCTGCCCTACAAGCTGCTGCGGGCTCTGGAGCGCAGGACACACCGGACCGCAGACCATGTGATTTCGACTAACGAGTCCTACCGGGACGTCGCCGTAACCCGGAACGGCAAGCCGACCAGCGAGGTAACGGTTGTCCGAAGTGGCCCGGATCCGGAGCGGCTGTGGCGTGGCGAGCCCCACCCCGAGTTGCGCCGCGGCCGCCGGTTCCTCGCCGCCTACATCGGTGTCATGGGGCCGCAGGACGGCGTCGACATCGTGGTGCGCGCCGCCGGCATCGTGGTCCATGAGTTCGGCCGCGATGACATCGCGTTCACACTGATCGGCTCGGGTGACTGCTTCGGCGATCTGGTGGCGATGCGCGACGAACTGGGCCTGGCCGGCCACGTGGAGTTCACTGGCCGGGCGCCCGACGAGCTGGTCGCACAGATCATGTCGACCGCGAACGTGGGCCTGTCGCCCGACCCGAAGAATCCGCTCAACGACGTGTCGACCATGAACAAGACCATGGAATACATGGCCTACGAGCTTCCGGTTGTCGCGTTCGACCTTCGCGAGACTCGCGTGTCGGCCGGTGATGCCGCCGTGTACGTCACGCCCAACGACGTGCGCGAGTATGCCGCGGCGATCGTGGCGCTCATGGACGGCGAGTCCGCGCGGGCCCGGATGGCCAAGCTGGGACGGGCCCGGGTCGAGCAGGAACTGGCCTGGAGCCGGCAGCGGCGCGCCTATCTCGGCGTCTACCGGGACCTGATCGCTGCCGGCCAGGCCGGGAGCTGAGATGTGCGGGATCGCGGGGTGTTACCAGCAGGCCGACGGTCACAAGCTCGTTGAGATCATGACCGACCGGATCGCGCATCGTGGCCCGGATGCCGCCGGGATCTGGGATCATGACGACGATCGCGTCACCGCGCAGCTCGGCCACCGGCGGCTGTCGATCATCGACCTCAGCAGCGCCGCTGACCAGCCGCTGTCCAAGCACGGCATGACGCTCGTCTATAACGGCGAACTGTACAACTACCGCGAGCTGCGGGCCGAGCTGATCACTCACGGCGTTCATTTCGCAACGAGGTCAGACACGGAGGTCGTCCTCGAGGCATGGCGGTCATGGGGACCGGAGGCCTTGCGCCGCTTCCGCGGCATGTTCGCGTTCGCACTGCTGGATGAGCGCACCGGTGAGCTCGTCCTGGCGCGTGACCCGCTCGGCATCAAGCCGTTGTACTACCTTCCTCGCGGCGATGGCGTGGTGTTCGCTTCGGAGCTCAAGGCGCTGGTGGCGGCGGTAGGTCCGGAGTTGCGGATCGGACTCGGTGCCCTGGTGGCGTCGATGCTCTACTACTGGGTGCCCGAGCAGTTGTGCGCCGTCGACGGCGTGCAGAAGCTTGCCGCCGGCTCGTGGGCGAGCTTCCGCCCTGACGGACGCTCCTCGCTCCGGTGTTACTGGCGTGTCGCGGACGTGGCGGCCGAGGCCGCGGCCGGGCCGCCCGCGGACCTGCAGCCGGTGATCGAGGAGTCGATCGCCTCTCACCTCGTATCCGACGTGCCGGTGTCGAGCTTCCTGTCCGGCGGCCTCGACTCCAGCATCATCACCGTCCTGGCTCACCGGGCCAACCCCGGCATCGACGCCTACACGATCACGTTCCGCCCCGAGGACCAGCGGCTGGAAGCCATGCCCGACGACGCCGTCTACGCGCGGAAGGTCGCGGCCAGGTACGGCATAAAGCTGCACGAGATCGAGATCTCGCCCGACATCGTGGGCCTGCTGCCCCGCATCGTCGACGTGCTCGACGAGCCGATCGGCGATCCGGCCGCGATCAACACGCTGCTCATGTGCGAGGCGGCGCGCGAGCGCGGCGTGAAGGTGATCCTGTCGGGAATGGGCGCCGACGAGCTGTTCGGCGGCTACCGAAAGCACCTCGCCTGCGTCATGGCCAGCCAGTACCGGAGGCTGCCGGCCGCTCCCCGCGCCGTGGTGCGGTCCACCGTGGAACGCCTCCCGGTCAGTGCGGCAGGCCGCGGCCTGCGTTACTCCCGATGGGCGAAGCGGTTCCTGACGTTCGCGGAACTGGCCGAGGAGCCACGGTTCCGCCGCAGCTATACGCTCTACGGCCCCGACGAGCTGGCCGCCCTGCTCAGCCCCGACCTGGCCGGCTATGTGGACCAAGTCGTGGCGGGGCACCACGACATCTACAACGACAACTCGCTACCAGACGAGATCAACCGCATGTGCCTGGCCGATGCGCGCCTGTTCCTGCCCGGACTCAATCTCGCCTATACGGACCGGGCCAGCATGGCGGCCTCCGTCGAGGTGCGCGTTCCCTTCGTCGATCCCGTTGTCGCGCAGGCGGCGTTCTCGGTCGGCGGCGCCGCGAAGATCCGGCGACGGCAGGGCAAGGTGGCGCTCAAGCAGGCGGCCGAGAACTGGCTGCCGCGCGAGATCGTGTACCGGCCGAAGGCATCCTTCAGCGCGCCCCTGCGGGCGTGGGTACGCAACGACTTGCAGGAGGTCATCCGCGACGTACTCGTCGACGGCCAGCTTACGGGTTCGGGGATGATCCGCCGCGGGGCGCTGCTGCGGCTCATCCAGGACGAGCAGGCCGGCCGCGAGGATCGCGCCAAGCAGATATGGCAGCTGCTGACGCTCGAGCTGTGGTACCGCCATGTCCGGTCCATGGGCGTGGCGGGCTGACGAAAAGGACCCTCGCCACGCGCTGGCCGGCGGCCGACAAGAGGAAGCGATGAAACAGATAGCGCAGAACTACAAGACCGGGGAGCTCACCGTCCTCGACGTCCCGGTTCCGGCGTGTCGGCCGGGGGGCGTCCTGGTGCGATCGCTGTTCTCGCTGATCTCCACCGGCACCGAGATGATGAAGGTCAGCGAGGCCCAGCTGTCCATGGTCGGCAAGGCTCGAGCACGGCCCGACCAGGTGCGCAAGGTTCTCGACACGGTCGCCCAGCAGGGCGCGGTGGCCACCTATAAGAAGGTCATGAACCGGCTGGATTCCTACACGCCGCTCGGCTACTCGCTGTGCGGCGTGGTCACCGAGGTTGGGCGGGGTGCTGACGATTTCCGCGCCGGCCAGCTGGTCGCCGCGGCCGGCAACGAGTACGCGCTGCACGCGGAGTACAACTGGATCCCGGCCAACATGTGCGTCCCGGTCCCTCCGGGCGTCTCGGCCGAGCACGCCGCGTTCTCGACGGTCGGGGCCATCGCCATGCACGGCGTGCGTCAGGGCGAGGTCCAGCTGGGCGAGACCGCGTGCGTGATCGGCTTGGGCCTCGTCGGCCAGCTCGTGGTCCGTCTCCTCGTGGCCGCCGGCGTCCGCGTGGTCGGGCTCGACGTGATCGAGGACCGCTGCAAGCGGGCCGAGCAGGCCGACGCGGCGTTCTGCGCGGCACCTACGGACGAGGGGATGGCGGCCGTCCAGCAGGCCCTCGCGGAACTCACCAGCGGACGCGGGGCCGATCACGTGTTCCTGGCCGCCGGGGGCGCGTCGAACGGGCCGGTCGAGACCGCGGTGAAGCTGGCCCGGGACCGCGCGCGGGTCGTCGACATCGGCAAGACCCGGCTGGACCTGCCGTGGAATGCCTACTACGAGAAGGAACTGGACGTCCGCTTCTCGCGTTCCTACGGCCCCGGGCGTTACGACGACCGGTACGAGCTGGAGGGCATCGACTACCCGGCGGGCTACGTCCGCTGGACCGAGCGGCGGAACATCGAGTGCTTCCTCGACCTGCTGGCAAACCAGGAGATCGAGGTCGAGACCCTGATCACCGGGGTGTTCCCGGTACAGCAGGCGACCAGGGTGTACGCCGACCTGGCCTCCGGCGCCGTGCCTGCGGTCGGTGTCCTGCTCTCCTACCCGCCCCCGCCGGAGGCCGGCCCGGCGCGCGCCACCAGCCGGGTGGTCCCGGCAAACCGGAAAACCGCGCCGCGCGGCACCAGTGCCGGGCAGCTGAGGGCCGGGTTCATCGGCGCCGGCAACTACGCGTCCTCGATGCTGCTGCCGCACCTGGCGCGGATGGCGAACGTCCACCTGGCGCACGTCGCCACCGCCCGGTCGCTGTCGGCGGCCAACGCCCAGCGCCGTTTCGGCTTCAGCACCGCGTCGACCGACGCCGGTGCGGTGCTGGGCGACGAGTCGCTGGACGCGATCTTCATCGTGACCCGTCATCACACCCACGCGGACCTGGTCTGCCGGGCGCTGGAGACCGGGAGGGCCGTCTTCGTCGAGAAGCCGCTCGCGCTCACCAGGGACGAGCTCGACCGGATTGTCGACGTGGTGGACAAGACGGGCAACGACCGGCTCATGGTGGGGTTCAACCGGCGTTTCGCGCCACTGCTCGTGCAGGCGAAGTCACGGTTCGGCCAGCCCGCCGGCGGCTCGGTGACCCGGTACCTGGTCAACGCGGGACGGCTGGACGCCGGCAGCTGGTACCGCAACGAGGAGCTGGAGGGGTCGCGGTTCATCGGGGAGGGCGGGCACTTCATCGACACCCTCAGCTGGTGGGCGGGCAGCCTCCCGGAGGAGGTCTACGCCGCACGCGGCGCCGCCCACGACGACGTGCAGGCCACCGTGCGGTTCCGGAACAGCTCGATCGGCACCATCACCTACGTCACGGTCGGCAACCCGCGGTATCCGAAGGAGACCCTCGACGCTGCGGCCGGCGGCCGGAGCGCGCGGCTCGACAACTTCCTGAAGGCCACCGTGTGGACCGGTCGGCGGCGCAGCACCATGCGGTCCCTCGGCGGTCAGGACAAGGGCCAGCGGCGCGAGCTCGAGCTCTTCGCCGAGGCCGTCCGCACCGGCGCCCCGATGCCCATCGCCCTGGAGTCCCTGGTGGCCACCACTAGCGCCACCATGGCGGTGGCCGACAGCCTCGCCAGCGGCCGGCCGGAGCGGGTGTGAGCGCGCTTTCCCCGGCGCGGCTCGGCTGGTACGCGCGCAGGGCCACCAGGATGTCGCCGGCCGAGATGGCCTGGCGCGCACGTGACCAGGCGCTCCGCGCGGCCTGGTCGCGCCGGCAGGTGCGGCGCGAGGACCTCCCGGCGATCGGGCCGGCCTCGGGCGGCCCGCGGCGGTTCACCGCTGTCCTGCCGCCGGGCACGGCGGAGCGGGTGCCTGACGGTGCCAAAGCGGCGCTCCTGGAGGCCGCCGATCGGCTGATGAAGGGTGAGTGGGAGGTCCTGGGTGTCGTCAGGACCGACCTGGTGGCCCCCGACTGGTTCGGCGACCCCGTGACCGGCTGCCGCTCCGTACCGGACCGCTACGCCTTCCAGATCGACCACCGCTCGGAAGAACAGGTCGGCAACGTCAAGCAGGTGTGGGAGATCTCCCGCCTGCAGCACCTGACCCTCCTGGCCACGGCGTGGTTCGTCACCGGCGACGAGGCGTACGCGCGGCGGGTGGCCGACCAGTGGCGCTCCTGGTGCCGGGAGAATCCCTTCCTGTCCGGCATTCACTGGACGAACGGGATCGAAGTCGGCATCCGCCTGGTCAGCCTGGCCTGGATCCGCCGCCTCCTGGACGGCTGGCCGGACGCCCTGGGCCTGTTCGAGGATGACCCGCTGGCGGTGCAGCAGGTGCGCTGGCATCAACAGTATCTGGCCGCGTTCCGGAGCCGGGGGTCGTCGGCCAACAACCACGTCGTCGCCGAGGCGGCCGGGCAGCTCGTGGCTTGCTGCGCCTTCCCGTGGTTCCCGGAGAGCGAACGCTGGCGGCGGGATTCGGCGCGTCTCCTCGAGCGTGAACTGCTCCGGAACACCTTTCCGTCGGGTGTCGGCCGTGAGCTCGCCTCGGACTACCAGCGCTTCGTCGCCGAACTCGGGCTCCTGGCGGCGGTGGAGGCCAAGGCCGCCGGACACCCGCTGAGCACGGCTGTCTGGCAGCGGCTTTGCGCCATGACCGACAGTGCCGCCGCCCTGGTCGACCAGCGCCTGCGCCCGCCGCGCCAGGGTGACGGCGACGACGGACGCGGCCTGCTGCTCGATGCGCCCGAACCGGACAGCTGGGCGTCGTTGCTGGCGCTCGGGGACGCCCTCTTCGGGCGGCTCGGCTGGTGGCCGCCGGCGCCGTCCGACGCGGCCAGCGCGATCATCAGCAGCCTGGCCGGTACCACTCATGACGTCAAGGGCAGACCCGTGGCCCGGCCGTCGCGGTTCGCCGATGCGGGGATAACCCTGCTGCGGACGAACGCCGAAGATGGCCCGGAGATCTGGTGCCGTTGCGACGGCGGCGTGCACGGGTACCTCAGCATCGCCGCGCACGCTCACGCCGATGCGCTGTCCGTGGAGCTCCGGTACGCCGGCGTGGACATCCTCGCTGACCCGGGCACGTACTGCTACCACGGTGAACCCGCGTGGCGGTCATATTTCCGGTCCACCATCGCCCACAACACCATCGAGCTGAGCGGGCGGGACCAGTCCGCCCATGGCGGGCCCTTCCTGTGGCTGCGTCATGCGAACGGCCGCGAGATCGAGGTCGCGGACAACGGCGAGATCACATCATGGACCGCCGAGCACAACGGCTACCTGTCCCTCCGGCCGCCCATGCGTCACCGTCGTTCGGTCCGGCTCGACCGGGCGTCGCGCCGTGTCGACATCGTCGACGAGATCGACGGCGGTCTTCATGACCTTCGCCTCGCGTTCCACCTCGGCCCCGACGTTCAGGCCGAGCTGACCGGATCTGCTGCCTTCCTGTCCTGGCCCGGCGCGTCCGCGCCGGGGACGGCGAGGCTGGAACTGCCCCGCCAGCTGCGGTGGAGTCTGCACCGAGGCGAGACTGATCCGATCCTCGGCTGGTATTCCCGCGGCCTGGGACGGCTCACGCCCGCCTTCACGCTCATCGGCCGGGGCCGCTCAGCGCCGCATGCCGCTCTCGCCACGCGGATACGTCTACCGGGCACTGCCACCTGAGGTTCGCGGCCATGCATATCCTTCAGGTTCACAATTCCTACCGCCAAAGGGGCGGCGAGGATACGGTGGTGGCCGCCGATGCCCGGCTGCTGGGTTCCGCGGGTCACGCCGTGACGCAGTACATCGTGCCGAACCCGGTCGGGAGCATTGAAACAGCAACGCGGCTGGGGCTTTCGCTGTGGAATCCGGCGGCCGGGCGGCGCTTCCGCAGGCAGCTTGAAGCCGCCAGGCCCGATGTCGTGCACATCCACAACACCTGGTTCTCGATAACACCGTCGGCAGCCTATGAAGCCAGGCGAGCGAGGCTGCCGGTCGTGATGACGCTGCATAATTACCGGCTCACGTGCGCGACCGGGCAGTTCTTCCGGAACGGGACCCAGTGCACGGACTGTCTCAACGGGTCAGCGCTCAACGGCCTGCGACACCGGTGCTACCAGGGCTCCTTCGCCGCATCTGCTTTTGCCGCGGCCAACACCGGGATCCACCGGCACCTGGGCACATGGACGAAGAACGTGGACCTCTTCCTCTGCCTCACGGAGTTCGCGAAGGCCCGTTTCATCGAAGCGGGAATACCAGAAAACAAGCTGCGCGTACGCCACAATTGCGTCGCGGACCCGGACCAGCGCGCAGTATCCGCATCGAAGTCGCGTCAGTTCGCTTACATCGGGCGGCTGGCAAGTGAGAAAGGCGTTCGCGGGCTCTTGACCGCCTGGCGGCTCGCCGGCTTGCGGGACTGCGAGCTCCTGGTGGTCGGCGACGGTCCCGAGCGCGAAGCGCTCGAGGCGATGCGCGTGCCCGGTGTCCGGTTCACCGGCCCGGTGGAGCACGAGGCGGTGCTCGAGACGCTCCGGTCGGTCCGGTGCCTCGTCCTGCCGTCGCTGTGGTTTGAAGGTGAGCCGATGATCGTCGTCGAAGCACTGGCGACGGGCACGCCGGTTCTCGCCTCCGATGTCGGCGGCATACCGGAACTGCTGGGCCACGGCTCAGCTGGCTGGCTTACCAAAGCGGGAGACGTCGACGCGTGGCGACGGTCGCTACAGGATCTGGGTGATAACGCCGACATTGATACGAAGGCGCGCGCCGCGAGGGACATGTACCTGAAACGCCACACCCCCCTGGCGGGCCTGCAGAGCCTGGTCAGCAGTTATGAGTCGCTCAATTTAGCGGTGCGTTCGCGGTATCACGACCACCCGTTCGGCACTCCCCTATGCGTCGCCACTCAGTGAGCGTTATGAAACACAGCAGTCGTCGGCCCGGGAGAAACAAATGGACGCCAGCCGCCCATGGCACGGTGCTGTCAGAGACTACCCGACTCAAGACCCGTTGGCGTCGCTTGAAGAGTTCCGCGCCAGGCGCGCCCGGATGCAGGATACGGCCAGCGGCTGGCCGCAGCCGCGCATCGGCTTCGCCTGCCTGTGGGAGGAGGTCGCGGAACGCAGCTGGTCCTACTCGGCGTGGAATCTGCGCGCGGCGCTGCGGCTGGCGACCGATACGACCGACATCGGCGTGCAGATTCCGCACCTGACGCGCACCATCCTCCAGGTCATCCACGCCCGCCGCCGCGCTGGCCGGCTGACCAGCACCTGGATGTACTCGCGGCTGACCGACGCCTACATCGCTCGCGCCCTGCGCCGCGAACTGTCACGAAACCCCGCTGCGCGTCGGTGTGACGCCGTGCTGACGGCCTTCTTCCAGGGCGACCTTGCCGTCCTGCCCGTCCCGTTCTTCGTGTACACGGACGTAACCTGGGACACGTATGCGACCATGACCGGCGGTACCGGCGCGGGGGCCGCGCTGCTGTCGATGACCCCGTCGTCGGTGGCGCGTCGCCGCGAGCGGCAGCTGGACATCTACCAGCGCGCGACCGGAATTATCGCGCAGAGCCGCTGGCTGGCCCGCAGCCTGGTCGAGCAGACCGGCATCCCGCCGGGGAAGGTGCACGTGGTCCCGCCGGGGATCTCGGCCGGGTGGGCGCCCGCGGACGGCAACCTGGCCGTCGGCGTACCCGCCAGGCAGGACCGACGCCAACTGCCGCAACGCGCCGCGCCCCGTCGCCGGCTGCTGTTCGTCGGATCGCGGGATTTCGCTAAGAAGGGTGGCGATCTCGTCCTCGCCGCGCTGGCCGTGCTGCGCCGTGAGCACGACCCGCGGATCACGCTGACCGTCGCCGGGCCGCGCACGTGGCCGCTGCCCGGGGCGCCGCCGGACGGTGTCCGGTTCCTGGGATGCTTGCCCCCACACCAGGTCGCGTCGCTCTACGACCGCCATGACCTGTTCGTCATGCCGTCGAGGATGGAACCTTTCGGCAAGGTCTTCGCTGAGGCGCTGGCTCGCGGGCTGCCATGCGTGGCCCGCGACGCGTTCGCGATGCCGGAGATCGTCACTCCGGGTGTCTCCGGGGCTCTGGTTTCCGGCGATGACGAGCACGAACTCGCCGCGACCATCGCGGCGGCCCTCGCCGATGACGCGCTGTATGAGAGGTGTCACGAGCGCGCGGCCGAGATCGCCGAGTACTTCTCCTGGGAGCGCACCGCGCTGCAGGTGTGCGACGCGATAGCGCAGGCAACATGAAAGACCCCCCAGTCGGCAACACACTCCACAAGCGGGGCTTTTGGAGCCAGGAGAATCTAAAATACAGCCAACCCCACTATCGCCTCGAAAAGTCCGCGCGGATTATAAACAGACTCGCGCGAGGTAGGAGGTGCACGCTCCTCGATGTTGGTTGCGGGCCCGCCACCTTGATGTCCGCCCTCGGGCCGAATATACAGTACCACGGCATCGACATAGCCATACATGACCCGGCGCCGAACCTGATTGAGGCTGACTTCCTTGAAACCCCGATCCGGTTCGGTGACAAGCGCTTCGACTTCGTTATCGCCCAGGGCGTCTTTGAGTATGTGGGAAGCTTCCAGGCCCAAAAGTTCGCTGAGATAGCGAGGACCCTGAATCGCGCCGGTGTATTTATCGTGTCGTACGTTAACTTTGGCCACCGGGCTGCGAATATATATTTTCCTTATAGCAACGTGCAACCGCTCAACGATTTTCGCCAGAGCCTTGCGCAGTACTTCGAGATTCGCAGGTTCTTCCCGACTTCACACAATTGGAATCACTCTGAGCCTCGCCGGAACCTTGTGAAGGCCGGCAACATGCATATTAATCTTAACGTTCCAGTCATCAGTAGGGTACTGGCCGTAGAGTACTTCTTCATCTGTTCTTCCCGGCCAACCAGATAGGTCCGGGTCCGCTTACGCCAGCAGCCTGACCGCGGCCGCCAGTGGTGGCGCCTCGCGGTCCCGCTGGGACCTGACGGTGACCGGAAGCGGCCACGGAATCGCGAGCTCAGGATCATCGAACGCGATCGAAACGTCCTCGGACGGGTCGTGTACGCGATCGATCTGATAGGAAACGTCCGCAGGGTTGGTGAGAGCCTGGAACCCATGCGCGCAGCCGACGGGTACGTACAGCGTGACCTGCTCGTCGTCACGCAGTCCGAAGCTCTCCCAGTTGCGGTACGTCGGCGAGGGGGGACGTAGGTCCACGATGACGTCGAAGATCGCGCCGTACGAGCATCGGACCAGCTTCGCCTCGCCGTCCCCCCGGCGCACGTGCAATCCGCGTACCACGCCGCGCGCCGAACGGGACAGGCTGTGCTGGACGAACGCGGCGGGATCTAGTCCCGCCGCGTACACCGCGTCCGCATCGAAGGTGCGGCAGAAGAAACCGCGCTCATCTCTGTGCGGGAGCGGCCGGAACAGCAAGGCACCGGCGATTCGCGGAACCGGGCTCACGTGCACAATGCCTCCCTCAGCGTTCCGTGGCAGGTTCAGTCATGCGCGCACTTCCGCAGGCGGACATGGCGTGAAGTCAGCACCGGCTTCCGGCGATCTCTTGGTACAGCCGGGTGGCGGCGGCTGCCTTCACCGGCCAGGTCCACTCGGCTGCCCACTTGACGGCCGCGATGCTGCGCGACTCCCATTCGTGGTCGCACAGGACGGTCTGCAGCGCGGAAGCAAGGCGGCCAGGGAGATCGTCTGGCCTGGGCGGAAGCGCGACCTTCACAGCAGCGGAGCCGACGTCGGCATCGGCGATCCCGGCCAGGTCCAAGGCAACGGCCGGCAGGCCCCTGCCGAGGGCCTCGATGAACGGTGCGCCAAAGGACTCACGCAACGAGGTGAACAACAAGACGCTGGCCGAGTCGTACAGGGACCTGATGTCCTCCCGGGGAAGCTTCCCGAGCATCTGAACATCGTCGGTGAGCCCAAGGCGCTCGATCGTCGCGCGCACCCGCGTGCGGAGCGGCCCGTCGCCCGCGATGACAAGGCGCGCCGGCATGGCCCGGCGAAGCTCGGCAAATGCCTGGACGGCAAGCGTGGGCGCCTTGCGCGGCAGTAGCGTTCCCACCCAGAGCACCACGGGAATGCCAGCCGGTTGCAGCCGGGCGTCGGCGATCCACTCGCATGACAGGCCGTCGGCCAGCATGTACCGAATGTCGGTACCTCCGAGACGGCGGCACGCGGCCGCCGTTGCGGAATTGTTCACGAGCGTTACAGCGGAGTTCTTGATGGTCTGCTGGCACCGTCTGTTCAATTTCAGCAGCGGCCCGGCCGATGCGGTCCTTAGTACCTCGGCAGGCCATTCGCGTCCGAAGTGGCGCCAGTAGCTGGCCGGGGCGGTCTGGCCGCCGCCGACCGGGCCGTACAGGAGGGGAATCGGCAGCCGCCAGAGCATGCTGCCCAGGTGGAGCCCGCCATACGTCACGTGGTGCGCCACATCGTAGTCCCGCGC
Source organism: Streptosporangiaceae bacterium (assembly GCA_052144275.1). GTDB lineage: Bacteria > Actinomycetota > Actinomycetes > Streptosporangiales > Streptosporangiaceae > Palsa-504. The sequence goes on along the minus strand of JBKQQQ010000516.1, from coordinate 1,459 downwards.
CTGCGCCTCCACCTCTCTCGCCGCCGCATCCTGCCAGCGTCCGTACGCGTCGTATGCCCACAAGAGCTCCGCGGAGCGGGGCACCGGCGACTTGGGGATATCGATGAAGCGGAAAGATACGCCTTTCGGGCATCTCGCGAGTAGTTCCTCTCGATGCTCCGACCACGTTAGGACCGTTACTTCGTGTCCAAGATCCGAGAGAGCCGCGGTCCAATGCCACCCGGTCCCCGGCTCGCTGCCATGACGTGGGTGGCACGCGAAGGCGGAAAGTAGGACCCTCATGAAAACCCCAACCCGTCGTGTTCACGTTTTGCGCAGACCGTTTCCGGTAGCCGGACCGCGCGGCCGACCTCGGTTCGCGACGGACGACGCACGTGCCGGGCTACTTCCCAGAGCATCCTCATCCGGCGGTCAACCCCAGATGTCGCGTTGGACGTTGAGAACGATGCGCGAGCCGAGGCGATCCAGGGCCACCGGCAATTCGTTCATGGCCGCCAGGCTCTCGCGCACGGCACGCTGCCGCTCCACGGGGCAGATGACGAGCAGGAAGCCGCCGCCGCCCGCGCCGGTCAGCTTGGCGCCCGACGCCCCGGCCTCGAGAGCCCGCTCGACCGCCATGTCTACCTGGGGATTGGAGATGCCCGCTGCCAGCTGCCGCTTGGCCTCCCAGCCCTTGCGCATCGCTTCGCCGACCGCGTCTACGTCCCCGCAGCGCAGCCGGTCGGCGGCCAGGCCCGCGAGGTCGCGCAGCAGGTCGAGCTGATCGTGGGTGGCTTTGATGTTGGCGTTCTGCTCGGCGAGGATCGAGTTCGCGCTCCTGGTGACTCCCGTGTAGAACAGCATGATGTTCCGCTGCAGGTCCCGGCGTTCGGCTGGCGAGAGCTCCAGCTCTTCGGCCAGCACCTGATCACCGGGCCCGAAACGGATGTCCCGGATGCCGCCGTAGGCGGCAACGTACTGATCCTGCTTGCCGATGGGCTTCCCGCAGCGGTCGATCTCGATCGTGCAGGCACGGTCGGCCAGTTCCTCTGCCGTTACCTGGCGCCCGCGGTACGCGAAGAGGGCGTGCAGCAAGCCGACCGTCACCGCGGAGGAGGAGCCGAGGCCGGAGCCGCCTGACGACGGGATGTCGGCCAGCGTGGTGATCTCCACGCCGTTCGTCACGCCGGTCATCCACATCGCCTCCCGGACCAGCTCATGCTCCAGGTCCTCGACGCGGGAGACGATTTCCTTCTTGGAGTAGTTGACGTAGATGTCGTTGTCGAACCGCTGTTTGACGATCACGTAGATGTACTTGTCGATCGCGCAGTTCAGGACCCGGCCGCCGTGCTCGCGGTAGTAATCGGGCAGGTCCGTGCCCCCGCCGAGGAGGCCGATACGCAAGGGCGTCTGGGTGATGATCATGTCGTCGCTCGCACTAGCCAGTCCTGTTGGGCCCGCTGGTACGCGTCTACCGTTC
>JBKQQQ010000515.1:0-5746 GCA_052144275.1 Streptosporangiaceae bacterium | reverse complement strand
GCTGGACATCCTCAGTTCACCAGGTCACCGCCAGGAACGGGCATACTAGCGATCGTGCCGGTACCGTTCCTCGACTACCCGCGCCCGCATGCGTTCGCGCACCGTGGCGGCGCGGCGCACGCACCGGAGAACTCCTGGACGGCGTTCGAGCATGCCGTCAAGCTCGGGTACGCGTACCTGGAGACCGACGCCCGCGCGACTTCCGACGGGAAGCTCATGGCGTTCCACGACCGCACGCTCGACCGGGTGACCGACGGGTCGGGGCCGATCGGCTCGCGGACCTACCGCGAGGTCAGCGCGTTGCGGGTGGCCGGCACGGAACCCATACCGCTGATCGAGGACCTGCTCGGCACCTGGCCCGACGCGCGCTTCAACATCGATCTCAAGGATGAGCCGGGCATCGCGCTGCTCGCCGAGGTGCTGCGCCGCACCGGAGCGTGGGACCGGGTGTGCGTGACCTCGTTCTCCGGCAGCAGGCTGCGGACCGCGCGCGGGCTGCTCGACCGGCCGGTGTGCATGGCGACCTCCCCGGCCGTGATCGCCGCGGTCCGCTACACCATCGGCGCTGCCACCCGCAGTCAGCAGCCGGGCCTGCTCACCCGCCGGCTCGCGCAATGGCAGGTGCGCTGCGCCCAGGTGCCAGGGAAGGTGGCCTCCGCGTCGTTCGTGCGCCGCGCTCACGCCCTCGGCCTTGACGTGCATGTATGGACCATCAACGACCGGGCCGAGATGAGCCGTCTGCTGGATCTGGGCGCCGACGGGATCATGACCGACGACATCTGTTCGCTCCGCGAGGTCCTCATCGAGCGAGGTCAGTGGCACCCCCGCGGCCCGTAGGAACAGGTAACCGCGATCTTTCTGCCGAAATACGATTGGGTAACGCCCGCAAGGGGAATCTTGTCCGGGTATTCAGCGTTGCCTAATCAGACCGCTGACCGCCTGGGAGGCAGCAAGCATGGCCGAACGCGCACTTCGCGGCACCCGGCTCGGTGCGACGAGCTACGAAAACGACCGGAATACCGACCTGGCACCCCGTCAGGACGTCGCTTTTGACTGCCCGAATGGGCATCATTTTAGCGTGCCTTTCGCCGCCGAGGCGGAACTTCCCCCGACGTGGGAGTGCCGTGTCTGCGGTGCGATCGCGATCGCGGCCACCGGGGAGTCCCCGTCGCCGAAGAAGGCCAAGCCGCCGCGCAGCCACTGGGACATGCTCATGGAGCGCCGCACGGTCGAGGATCTCGAGGCAGTGCTCGCCGAGCGCCTTGAGGTCATCAGGGAGCGCCGGAGCACCGACCGCGACCAGGACACCAGCCGCCCGCACCGCCGCAGCGCCTAGGCGCTGACTCAGCGCCTAGCCGTGGCGGGCTTGCGCGAGCCGAACTGGCGAAGGCGTCCGGCCACGCCCCACTGCGCGACCCGCCAGAACGCCTCCAGGATGATGGTGTTGCTCATCTTGGAAGCACCGTGCTCGCGTTCCACGAACGTGATCGGCACCTCGACGATTTTCAGGCCTGCCTGGGCGACCCGGATCGTCAGGTCGATCTGGAAGCAGTACCCGGTCGATTCCACCTGGCTCAGGCTGATCTTCCGCAGCGTGGCGGCGCGGTAGGCGCGGAATCCCGCGGTCGCGTCGCGGACGGCGAGGCCGAGCATGAGCCGGGTGTAGATGTTGGCCGCGCGGGACAGCGCCTCCCGGGACTTCGGCCAGTTGACCACCTTGCCGCCGCGCACCCACCGGGACCCGATGGACAGGTCCGCGTGATCGAGCGCGCCGACCAGGCCGGGCAGGTGCTCCGGCTGATGCGAGCCGTCCGCGTCCATCTCCACGATCACGTCGTAACCGCGCTCGAGCGCCCAGCTGAACCCCGAGATATAGGCCTTGCCCAGGCCCGCCTTCTCCGTCCGGTGCATGACCTGTACGTGCGAGTCTGCCTCGGCCAGCTTGTCCGCGATGTCACCGGTCCCGTCGGGGCTGTTGTCGTCCACGACCAGCAGGTCCGCCGTCGGTAGCGCCGTTCGCACCCGGCCCGCGATGGACTCCAGGTTCTGCCGCTCGTTGTACGTCGGCATCACGATGACTATCCGGCCCGCCGACGGCATAGCCGATGACGCCGACGGCTCAGCGGACGGGTTTGGCTCAGTCACGACCCCTGCCTATCGCTGTGTTGGTTACCAGGCGGTGCTTACTCACGGAGGTTAGTCACGGACAGTGCAGGCCATAATATCCCCGCACTGGCCTTCACCGGCTGACCGCGATTTTCCCCGGATGCCGCCGCCCGTTGCTTGCCTCCAGCAGAACTTTGGTTCATAGCAAATAACGAGCCTGTCCTCAGATTGGTGCCTGAACCGCCCGTGCGCGCCTGGTTTCGGCTTTCCCGCGAAGGAAAAGGACCCGGGCAGCGCCTTCGGACCGGAGGCCGTCCCGTTGGCCACGGGCTTGGTCCCCGTTGTCTACTGGGTGCCCGGGCCCTTTCCAGGCCCAACCCCCCATCCAGCTGGATGAGCGCAGCAGGCCCTTCCTGCCCGTCCTAATGCCACGCCTGGCCCGGGGGCGGCTGGCTGCGGGCGCCCCCGCCATGACATAGCCCGAATCAGATGGAGCCTGCCGGTCCGGCTAGCGAGCCCGGTGCTGGACTGATCAGCAACTTACCCCTGATCCCGGCAATGTCAACCGTGAACCTGACCGCTACATTACCGATAGATTGTATATAGATACACTGAGTGGCTACCAGGGGAACGGGTTGGTGTTCAGGCAGGGGCGCGCATCGGTCGGGGGAACCTGGGCGGTGCCGGAGGAAGATCGGAGCGTTGGCGGCACTGGTCACGGTCAGCCCGTAGGCCAGCGGCTCCCGGTCGCAGCCGCCCCCCTGGCCGTCGCCGTCGCCGGCCAGTTTGCCCGGGGGTCTATACCTTTCGCCCGCGGCGAGGAAAAATAAGCAGCGACTGCCCTCTTGCGCACGATGCTTTCGGGGTATGGATCCCCCCACTTGGCGTCTCCCGATGTCTGTCGGCCACCTCTGGTTGCCGACCCCGCAGCTTCCCCTGGAGGTGATTGGATGGATGGCAGCGCCGACCGGTTCCTCGACCTGATACACCAGCTTGAGGATTTCACCCACTCGGTATCTCCTGAGCAGGCGCATACCCAGTTTGACGAGATGACCCTCCAGCTGTTCTGGATGCGGTGGCCGCAGCTGTCCGCGTGGGCGGGTTCCCTATGGCGGCTGCTGTCCGAGGAACTCGCCGGGCCGTCGTCTCCGCACGACGAGTCTGAGCTGTTCGAAATCGGCGAAAGTGGCTGACCCCGCCCGCCGGCCCTTCACGGTCGGCGACCTCATTCACTCCCGGATGGTATCGACCAGCCCGGACAGTCCCGTAGCCGAGGCCGCCGCCGCGATGGTGCGCGAGAAGGTAGGTTCGGCCCTGGTCATGCAGGGCCCCTTCCTGGCTGGCATCCTCACCGAGCGCGATGTGCTCAAGGCCGCGGCGTCCGGGTCGGACCTCACCACGATGCCGGTGTCCGCCTGGATGACCAGGGACCCGCAGTCAGCGGGCCCGGACACGCCGGTCGAGGACGCGGCCCAGATCATGCTCTTGAACGGCTTCCGCCACCTGCCCATCGTGGAAGGGCGGCGCGTCCACGGCGTGGTCAGCCTCCGTGACCTGTTCGCCGCCAGGATCAGCCGGCCGCCTCAGCAGCGCAGCGCGGCAAGCTAACGGGGAACTTGGCGTAAATAAACGTATCGACGGCGGGCCCGCCGATACGGAACACTGCGGGACATGCCAGGACCGCAGGTTTTCGGCCCGCAGGACCTGCGGCTCATGCAGGGCCTAGCCCAGCAGGTCACCGCGCTGCGGCCTGAGCTCGTGAACTCCGACGCCACGGTCGGGGAGATGGCCTGGGTATGGGGCAAGGACCGCACCGACCTGGGCGGTACCTGGCGGCACCGCCTGTGGTTCTCCGGCGGCCGCCTGGCCGGCTGGGGACCGGAGTTCCAGACCTGGCTGGATCAGCTAGACGCAGTCGGGGCGCGCATCGCGGCGGAGAAGATGTTCACCTTCAGCATGGAAAACTAGGAGTTCACGGACGGCCGGCGCTGGCGGGCAGGGCGGTGCCGGTGAGGCGCTCGGCCTCGGCCCACAGCCGCGTGGCGGTGGCGGTGTCGCGGGCCCGGCGGGGCGCCCGGACGGTAGTGGTAGGCCCGACGAGCCCGAACCACCGGCTGGGACCGTAGTAGCCGCCGTTCACCGCCCCGGAGTCGGCCGCCGCAAAAAGCAGCGGCTCGGCGCCCGGTCCGACGTCTTGCGAGGACAGGATGTTGAAGCTGTTGAACGGCGTCCGCTTCGGCCTGTCCCGGCCGAGGCTGGCCCCGGCCGTCTGCAGGTTGGTGCGGGTGAACCCGGGGTGGGCAGCGTTGCTCATCAGGTTCCAGCCCTGCCGGGCAGCCAGGTCCGCCAGGTGCAGGGTCAGCATCAGGTCGGCCAGCTTGGACTGCGCATAGGCCAGGTTGGGGCGGTAGCCGCGCTTCCATTGCAGGTCACCGAAACGGATCCGGCCGTAGCTGGCCACGCCGCTGCTCATCGTGACTACCCGGGGCGCCTGTGCGGCGAGCACCAGCGGGAGCAGCCGCACGGTCAGCGCGAACGGCCCGAGGAAGTTGCTGCCGAACTGCAGCTCGAAGCCATCGGCGGTGGTCATCCGGGTCGGCGGCGCCATCACGCCGGCGTTGTTGATCAGCACGTCGACGGGCGTGCCGTCGGCGATCAGGCCGTCGGCGAACTCCGCTACCGAGGCCAGGTCGGCCAGGTCGATCCGGCGGACCTCGAGCCGGGCGCCGGGATGGGTGGCCAGGATCTCCTGGCGCGCCTGGTCCCCCTTGGCGACCGTCCGGACCGCCATCACCACATGCGCCCCGGCCGCGGCCAGGCGCCTGGTGGCCTCCTTGCCGGTGCCGCTGTTGGCGCCCGTGACGACGACGAGCTTGCCGGCCTGATCGGGAACCGCGTACATGAGCTCTCCTCGGAATTCTCCAGAAGACCATCGGTCTGTTATTATCCGAACTTATCAGACCGTCGGTCTGTACGCAAGGGACCGCCGGTCTGTAAAATGCGGGGTGTGGTCATGTTCCAGCGAGCTCGCAGTGAAGAGCAGCGCGAGGCGCGCCGCCGGGCGATCCTCGGCGCGGCGGCCGCCATGCTCGCCGAGATGCCGGTGGCGCAGGTGACCCTCAACGAGCTCAGCCGGCGCGCCGGGCTGGCCAAGTCGAACGTGCTGCGCTACTTCGAGTCACGTGAGGCCGTGCTGCTCGACCTGCTCGATTCGGCCTGGCAGGACTGGCTCGTCCAGCTGGAGGCGGACCTGGCGGACGCGGTCGACGCCACCGCGCCGCTCGCCGTGCGCGCCGACCAGCTGGGCGCCGCGGTGGCGGCCTCGCTCGCGTCCCGGCCGATGCTGTGCGACCTGATCAGCGCCCAGGCCGCGGTGCTGGAGCGCAACGTCTCGCCGCAGGTCGCCGCGCAGTACAAGCGGGCCAGCATCGCCGGCATCACCGCGCTCGGCGGCCTCCTGCTCAAGTGCGTGACCGAACTCGGCGAGCACGACGCCGTCCGCCTGGCCGGCGTCGTCACCCTGATGACCGGGGCGTTGTGGCCGCACACGCAGCCGTCGGCCGCGATGCTGGCGGCCTATGCGGCCGACCCGGCGCTGGCCGCCTTGCGCCTGGACTTCACCGCGACCCTCCGTGAGCTC
>JBKQQQ010000514.1:0-3031 GCA_052144275.1 Streptosporangiaceae bacterium | reverse complement strand
GGCACCTCACCCCAGCGCTCATGCGGTATCCCCACCACGGCGCTTTCCACCACCGAGGGATGACTGTCCAGCACCTGCTCGACCTCGACCGAGGCGATGTTCTCTCCCCCGGAGATGATGATGTCCTTGCTCCGGTCGCGGATCTCGACGTAGCCGTCCGGGTGCTGCACGGCCAGGTCGCCGGTCAGGAAGCAGCCGCTGCGGGTGACCTCCCGCGTGGCCTCGTCGTCTCGGTAGTAGCCGAGCATGACGTTGTTGCCGCTGACCGCGATCTCGCCGATCGTCTCGCCGTCGGGCGGCACGTCCCGGCCTTGCTCGTCCAGGACGCGGAGCGGGCGGGCGATGATGTTCGGTGCTCCCTGGCGCGCGCGCAGCGTGGCCTGCTCGGCCGGCTCGAGGCTGTCCCACTCCGGCTGCCATTCATTGATCGCGAGGGGGCCGTAGGTCTCGGTGAGCCCGTAGAGGTGGGTCACATCGGCAGCGTCCACAGGTACCTGGCCCCCGGGCCCAGGCGGGCGTGATACGCCATGGCGGCAGCCTGCAGGTATGCCCCCCGATGGTGGTACATCACGCCCTTCGGCCGCCCGGTCGTCCCGCTGGTGTAGTTGATCGCCAGGAGCTGGCGTTCGTCGATCTCCCCGGGGCTCACCTCGGCCGGATCAGCGCCGGCGATCCACCCCTCGTAGGAGTCACTGGATCCGCCGGCGATGAAGCACGGCAGGTTCAGCTGACCGGCCAGTTCGCGTGCCCGATCAGCGAACTCGTGGGTCGCCACCAGCAGCGACGCGCCGGAGTGATCGAGGATTCCGGCCATTTCCGCAGCCGAGAGCCGGACGTTGACCGTGACGAGCGCGGCTCCCAGCGCCGGAACCGCATGATGCAGTTCCAGCATCACGTGGCTGTTGGCGCACAGGGCCGCGACCCGGTCCTCGTGACCCACGCCCTGTGCCGCCAGGGCGGCGATGAGCCGACGGCAGCGATCGGACATGTCCTGATAGGTGAATCTGCGCTCCCCGTCGACGATCGCGATCCGGTCGGCGAAGACTGCGGCCGAGCGGTCGAGGAAGGAGGCGGGCGTCAGCGGGGCGAAGGTGAACTCTGCCATCTAGGAGCCTGCTGAAATAGGCCTTCCTGCGGGCCGTCCGCAGAGCGCCACGGTGGCCCGTGACGCCTTGCCGGGCCGGGCCGTTGGTGCCGCTGCCCGCCGAGCCGACCGCCGACCGGGCCTGACCTGCGGCCGGCCTGCCTGGCCGGGGCCTGGCCGGCCAGGCAGCCCTGGCTGGCTGCCGGGTCAGGTGGCCAGGACCCAGGCGCCGTCCCGGCGGGTCAGGCCCTTGCCGAGCAGGTTGCGCAGGTTCAGCGCGGCGGTGCGCCGCTTAAGCCAGGCATGGTTCTTGGCCGTCCCGCGGTAGCGGAGCTTGACCCGCCGGCCCCGGCAGGTCGCCACCTGGGCGACGGCGCGTTCCACGTTCGGCCGCTGCGCCATGTAGTCCTCGCGCAGCCCGGGATCGGCTGCCCAGTCCGCGCGGGCGGCCCGGAGCAGGTTATCGCGGGGGTGCAGGACGAGCTTGCGGCCGGTCTTGCAGGTGGTGCACCGCTCGCGCAGCGGGCAGTCCCGGCAGGCCACGCCGAAGGTGGCGATCCGGGTCCGGCTGAGGGTGACAGTGTTCCCGGCCGGGCACGTCACGGTGCCGGCCTGCTCATCGACGGTGAAATCGTCGACGGTGAGCCCGCCGGCGACCGGGGCCTGCAGCGGCTTGGGCTTGATCACCGCGGCATGGCCCGCGTCGCCGATCGCGCCGCGCAGGTCCCCGGTGCCGTAGGCGGAATCGCCGTACCAGGCCAGCGGCTCCCGCCCGGTGCCGTTGTCACCGTGCTGCGCTGCGCCGCTGTCATCGTCCTCACCGGCGGCCGGGGGCTGCTGCGCGGCCGTCGGGCCGGCCTCGCCCTGCCCGGCTTCGGCGGCCAGGAACTCCTCCGCGACCGCCGGATCGGAGTTCTCGGTCCCGCTGGCCCTGGTCAGTTTCTCATCGGTGATGATCCCCGTCTCCGGGTCCGCCGCGAGGTGAGCACGGTAGCCGTCGCGGCGGGCCTCCGGCGACTTGCGGGTGTGCCGGGCATCCGGGTCGACGGTGCTGATCACACGATCCTCGGCGACCTTGCGGGCGATCCTCCACCGCCCGTCCCGCCCGTCAGAGCCCTCGGCGGGCTCCACGTCCTGCCCGGCGACCAGGGCCAGCAGCGCCACCGCGGACGCGGCTGCCTCATCCAGCTTCGCGTCCCCGAACGCGGCCACCACCGCGTTCGCGTCGCTGACCAGGGCGGAGACCAGCGCATCCTTCGCCTCCGGGTCATCCCAGTCGATCTTCGGCTTGCCCGGCACCGCGTAATCATGGCCGGTGCACACCGCCGCGATCTGCTCCGCGGCTCCCGGCACCTCCCGCGCCACCCGCCGGATCGCCGAGACCAGCTGAGTGATGGTGTCCTGGGTGGCCACCGCATCGGCCAGGATCGTCGAGTCCACCGCCCGGCGCCGCCGGCCCTTCAGCACCCCGGTCTGCTCCACGATCAGCCGGATCGCCTCGTTGACCCGGTGCGGCCGCTCCGATCTCGCGATCCGCCCCCGCCAGTACACCAGCGAGGACGGATCGAACCCCTGGTCATCGATCGCCAGCCCGCAGGCCACCTTCCACCGCACGTCGAACCGGACCGCCTCGGCGGTCTCCCGGTCGGAGTAGTCATGCAGCGACTGCAGCGCCAGCACCGCGGCCATCCGGGTGGCCGGCAGCGAGGGCCGGCCGAACGCGGCGAACAGGTCCGCGTAATCGGCGTCCGGGAACACTTCGGCCCGGTGCGCGGCCAGGAACGCGAACATGCTACCGGCCGGGACCAGGTGCCCGGCCAGCATCTCGGCGTCGGTGAGCTCACGGTCCATCCGCTCGAAACCCTGCATGAGACGATTATCCCAGCTCATCGAACGCAAAGCCGGCAAACACGCCAGGAACAGCGGTCTTTTTCAGCAGGCTCCTAG
>JBKQQQ010000513.1:0-5406 GCA_052144275.1 Streptosporangiaceae bacterium | reverse complement strand
GCTGGTAGCCGGTGTAGCCGTCGGTGATCAGGTACCCGGTGAACGAGGCCGGGAGCCCGGCCGCGAGAGCGGCTTTCCGCCGCGAGGCCATGGCCTGCAGGAACGTCAGCCGCCCGTCGGGGGTCCGGGTGATCAGCACGTGCGGCGCCCCGGCCGCGGCCTTCCCCTGCCTCTCCTCCGGGTCCCTGTCCCGCTCCTTTTCCCCCGCTCCCGGCGCTCCTTGCGCCGCGGGGGCCGGCGGGGCCGTCCCGTCCAGCACGCTCACCGGGGTCTCGTCGGCGGCCAGCACGTCCTCGGCGGCCAGTGCCGCGAGCATCGCCTCATCGAACCCGGCCTTCCCGAGCTGCGCCGATACCCGCGCGGCAGCCTTATCCACCCAGCCGGCCGAGACCTCCGTGCCCAGGAGCATGCCGATGAGCTGCGCGGCACGCTCCGGCGGCACGTTCCCGTAACAGGAAAAAAGCACCGCCGCGGCGTTCAGCACCGGCCCGTAGGAGACCGCGCCCGGATGCGCCCCCGCCGGCGCGGCCGCGAACGTGACCGTCCCGCAGCACGGGCACGCGAGGCCCGGCAGCAGCCATTCGGTCACCTTCCGGACGATCTCCGCGTCGATGACCTGCGCCCACCGCGGCTCCACGGCCTCCGCGCCGTCCAGGACCGCCTTGCAGGAACGGCACTCCGCAGGGGGCTCCGCAGTCTTCGCCTCGCCCGGATCCGGATCCCGTTTCAGGCCTTTCCCCTGGTGACCGGGCTGCCCGCCCCGCTTGCGGTCCTTCCTGCGCTCCCGCTCGGACTGCTGCCGCGCCCGCCGCGCCTCCTTCGCCCCGATCCGCTCCTTCGAGCTGGGCGTCCCCGAGTCCGTGCTGTCCATCGACAGCCGGCGCTCCACCTCCGCCAGCCGCAACTCCAGCCGGCGCTCCCGCTCCCGCGACGCCTCCAGCTCAGCCCGCAGCGCCGCGTTCTCCGCGTCCTTCGCCTCCACCACGGCCCGCAACCGCGACAGCAGCTCACGCTGCCCCGCGATCACATCCGCCAGGCCGGGCTCCTCGGGCACGAGCCCAAGCATGCTCAACCTGCACTAAAGGTTCAAACACACGTCAGCATCGGCGTGTCGCGCAGAGACCCCGTGAATGGACACCCGTAAACGATAGCGCTCTTCGCGGTCGCGTAGCGTGACAAGCGGGCACATTGTAATTAGCTCGAACAATTACAGATCGCCGACTATGAATGCCTGCTAGTTTGATGGGTATCTCTTCGGGACACCACACAGAACATTCATTCAGGTGTCTGGCGCTTCTGCCAGTCGCGAGCAGAAATTACCAGTAGGAGTCGGGTGCCCTCGATGGGGTCCTGCTTGTTGCATGCGACATCGAGGAGCGCTGTCGCGTCCGCAGGTCAGTCGGGGTGAACCGCGTTGGGTTCGCGGAGGCGGACAGCGCCAGCAGTGCGGCACCCGGGTCTGCTGCACATCGGCCACTCGCGAGCTCAGCCGGTCCTCGGGCTAAATTAGCGCCAGCCTGGCGGGCCAGCGACTGCCACCTATCCCAGCACGGCCACTACTGGCCCGCTGGAAGGCGTCCGCCGGACGTGTCCACGTAGACAGCAAGCGACCTACCGTGCCGTCGACGAGGCGGTCCTGTGGTTGAAGGGGGCTGCCACGGCCCGGTTGGTGTCCTGTAGAACTCCAGCCGGTCACCGGGTGATGGCATCATAAATTAGCTGGTCCGAACATCTGAGCATTGCTGGCCCCACAGGTGCACTGGCATTTCATCAGTAGCGATCACGACGGCAATCGCGATCACGACCAGCAGCCAGTTCACGAGGAGCAAATGTAGCTTCCGGAATTTGCCTGCTGTTCAGCAGGCCAGGTTTGGCGCGACAGTAGGTGGTGGTTGCGTAACGGTTTGGGTAGGCTCCTGCGCGAACGGGTGACGCCGGTGTATTTGGGCGTTAGGGGGGTCGGCGAATGAGTGAAGTGGTCGGCGAGGTCGGCCGGGGAGCGCGGCCGCCTCGAGTGTTCATCTCTTACGCCCACGAGAGTGACGCGCACGGCGAGGTGGTGCGAGCCTTCTGGGCGTTTCTTCGCAAGTGCGGGATCGAGGCCACGCTGGACGTGACCGCGGCCGAGCGGCGGCAGGACTGGCCGCTGTGGATGGCCGAGCAGATCCGGGCCGCCGATCACGTACTAGTAGTCGCGTCCGCGGCCTACCGGGAACGTGCCGAGGGCAGGAGCGCATCGGACGCGGGCCGCGGTGTGCAATGGGAGGCACGCCTGATCCGGGACGCGTACTACAGCGAGCAGTACGCGCTGGACCGGTTCGTGCCGGTGGTGTTGCCGGGCCAGTCGGTGGAGGGCGTGCCGGACTTTCTCGCACCGTATTCCTCCACCGTCTATTACGTGAAGGACTTCACGGTGGCGCGCGCCGAGCCATTGCTGCGCTTCCTGACCGGCCAGCCGGGGTGGACCGAGCCACCGCTCGGTGTCATGCCCGTGCTGGAGCAGCACAGTCTGGCTGCCTCCGATATCGCTGCGCACCAGAAAGTCAGATCTCCAGGTCCCCCGATCGGGTTTATAGGGCGTCACGAGGACGTGACCGTGCTGCTCACCGCCCTGAGGGATCCGCAGATCCCGCTCATCGCCGTTAAGGGCATGGGCGGCATGGGGAAGACAGCGCTGGCCGAGGAAGCCGTGCGCATAGTAGCGGCCGAAGCGCTCTTCAGCACTATTTTCTGGCACAGCACTCAGGCGGAGAAGTTCGTCGGTGACGGCGTCGTCCGCACTGAGGTAGCAGAATATTCGTTCGAGGCGCTGCTCGATGATCTTCTCCGGCACTCGCAGCTGACCTGGAGCCCTGACGCACCGACCGCCGTGAAAGAGAAGATCGTCGGGGACTGGCTGGCCGACAACGAGAACCGCGTGCTGATTGTGCTGGACAACCTCGAGACCGTCCGAGACCGAGATGCCCTAGTCGCCAAGCTGATGGACATTCTCGGCTGGGGCAAGATCCTGGTGACCAGCCGTTACTCCGTCCTCCGTGCCCGTGCGTTCACGCTTGACCTTGAAGGACTGTCGCCGGACGACGCTATTACCTTTCTCCAGAGGACGGCGGAGCGCCAGAACAACCGGAACCTGATGGACGCCGGTCCCGGCCTGCTGGCCCGCATTCGCGACGTAGCCGGCCGGGCGCCGCTGGCCATGCAGCTAATCAGCGGCCAGATGGACTACCAGCCGGTCGAGCAGGTCCTGCGTGTGATCGAGGAAGCCGGATTCAATGACCTGAGCTACGAGTTCTACAGCTTCCTGTTCCAGCGGACCTGGGGGGAACTGGACGGAGCAGCGCGCAAGGTGCTGGTCGCGATGCGGCATTTCGACGGACGCCCGACCGCGGGAGCGATTCAGGCTACGGCAGACATGTCAGACAATGAATTCTATCCAGCGATAGCGAAGCTCGGGCAGCGATCGATGCTAGCGATGGCGACAGGCAGCGAAACGCGTTACTCGCTGCATCCGCTCACGAAAAACTTCATCAACACCGATATTGTCTCCCGGTGGGGATGAGCGATGCCAGCCATAGTCTCAGATGAGCCCGGCCCTGCTTACGACTATAAGTGCCGCATACGCCGCATGCGGTATTACATGGGGGAAGTGGTGGCCCACGCGGCGGACAATGTGAGGCTGGAGGCAGACCGGACCGACATCATGTCGGCCCTGGTAGTGGCGCGCGAATGCTGTCACGTGGACGACATCGAGCAATGCGGCCTGTTTATCCGGGCGGTGGGATCTGTGGTCAGGTTCCTGGGCTTCCGCAACGCGCTGAACGAGCGAGTCGCCTGGGGTAAATCCGCGCTGGAGGTGGCCGAGCTTATCGGGGACATGCCCGCGATAGGGGAACTGTGCGCGTCCGCCATCGCCTGGCCCTTGCTCCAGCTTGGCAAGTGTGACGAGGCCGAGCACTACTGCCTCGAAGGCCTCAAGGCGGCCGAGCAATGCGGCGACCCGCGGGTCGGGGCACGGTGGGCCGGCAACGCCGCACGGTCCCTGTCCGGCATCGCACGCGACGCCGATGACGGTCCCAGGGCGCAACACTGGGCCAGCCAGGCGGCGATGTACGCCCACCGCTGCGAGGACCCGTTGCTCATACGCGGGGCACAGCTAGATTTCGGGTACGCGGCCCTGCTGCTGGGCAACTTCGACGAGGCAGAGCACCTGTTTGCCGAGTTGCTCGCGGGAGAGGAGCGCGGAGAAGACGGGGAGCGGATCGGGAATCGGTCGGGCGACGTCGCTATCGCGCTGATGAACCGGGCACTGCGGTCCGAGGTCGCCGCTGACCGCACCCGCCTATGCGATCAGGCCCGCGCGTATCTGGAGCGCAGCCGGCGGCTGGCCGAGGAGATCAGGCACGCGGTCCTGCTGGGCGAAATCGAAATCTCCCTCGCGACTCTGGCGCGCATCCAGGGCGACGAGGCCGAGTTCCGGCGATTGATGGCGAGCGGCCGGCGCCGTTTCGAGGAACTAGGTATAAGCCGTCAGGGCCGGGGCGAGCAATTCGTCATCTTCCCCGCGGACTGGCGGCCTGATAGCCAAGCCCAGCCTGCAGATTATTGAGCCGGTAGGCCGGGATAAAGGTCCAGATACGGGTGAGCCACGTCGAGGATCTCGCTGCCCCTCAAGGGGAGGACAGCTTCGCGGGCTGGCAGTATGCGGTACGGGAGAACGTTCTCGCCTAGCGATCCTAATGAGCATGTGAGCAGGTCACCCGGTCGCTAGCTTCTGGAGGTTTGTGTCAAGTTTCACGCGGCTGGGCTGAGGCGGGCGCGGGTTATATAGGTGCCGATATGCCGGTCGATGGTACGCAGGGCGGCTCGGAGTTCGGGTGGGGCCTGGGGCTGGTCGGCGGCCAGGAGCGGGCGCAGCAGCCGGTTGTGCAGCTTGGTATAGAAGACCGCGACCTTGACCCCGTCGAGGGCCAGGACGAAGCGGTTGGTGTGCTCGATCCGGCGGGTCAGCCCGGCCATCCGGAGCCGCCGCAGGTCATAAGCCATCTGGCCGGGGTGTAGGGGGCATGCAGCAGTCCGGTCATCAAGGCGCGCAGGCTCTTGTCGGTATGCCGGTCGCGGCGAGCAGGGTGGTGTCCAGGGGCTCCGGCCAGGGCCATGACCCGAGGATCGCCGAATCTAAGACAGAACCCACGCGCAGATCATCCAGGTCTGCGCTCCTCACAGGGCGGCCCAGCTACGCGCCAGTCGCCGCGCCGAACGGCGGATCTCGCATGCCGTGTGAGCTTCGCGCTCTCGCCGTCTGTAACGAAACACATGTGCCTTGGCCAGCCGAGCCGAGCCGGGTGCCGGGCGGGCCGACCCCCGCCGTTCGCAATATGGGGGAGCAAATGTTCCCGATCATCCGCC
>JBKQQQ010000512.1:0-4989 GCA_052144275.1 Streptosporangiaceae bacterium | reverse complement strand
CTGGAACTGCTGGAACCCGGCCTGGTCTCCACCCCGCGATGGCGGCCCGACGCCACCGATATCGGGGGCGACCTGCGGGACGTGGATCAATTCTGCGCCGTCGGCCGCAAGCCCTAGCACGATAAGTCATCGGCTAGGCCCATAGGGTCTGCCGCCGTCGGCCCGGCCCGGTGCCGCGTGCCTGGGTCGGCTCACCGAGCCCAGTTCGCCAGGCGAGCGGGGTTCTTTGCGAGGGGCGCCTCCACGGAGGTGGACATGCGGAATTTTCGCGGGGCCCGCAGCGGGCCCGGCGGCGCTGGTGGCCAGGCACACAGCAGACTAGTGCCGCGTCTTCCGCGGTCCTGAGAATCAAGCCATGCATTGACTTAGCACTACGGAAAGCCTGCCCGCCAGAGAGGCGATGCTGGTGCAGAACCGAAGAATGAAACCGGACGCTCCGTCATCAAGGCCCTCTTGTCCGAGGCACGCCGTGAGCTGCCCCGCGACGACGCCGACCAGCTCACAGCGCAGACCTGTACCGCGCTGGCCGCCGGACTGGCGGACTGCTACCAGGGAAGGCTGCGGACGTTCCTGAACCCGTCCGGCCGCCAGCCGGCGGCGGTTCAGCCCTGGTAAGAGACGGCCCGCTGGGCACTCGAAAGCGCCGGACAGCACGGCGTCCGTGAGCGTGGAACCAGCAGTGAACCAAGCGGTCGTCCTCGGCGTCACCGAGCGGCATTCAAGCGGCAGGCGGTGCGCTGACCTGCAGGTTCGCTGCTTGTAAGGGCTGAAGTTGCGCACTAAGGCTGGCCCGCGGGATGGTGTGGCGTCCCCCTGGGCGCCAGTGCCATCTAGGCGGAGTTGATCGTGGCGTGCTCCTGGCGGTAGCTGCTGGAAACGCCCGCTTCCGCCACGCCCGTGGCGACAGTGGTCGGCGAGGCTCGCGTGACGCGCATGGCGAGCACTGCCACCGCACGCGCAGACGACGAGGACCGGGCCAGCCACGACAGCGGCACAGGCCGCCCGGCCGCGCGGCGCGGGCTGCGGGATAGCGGGCGCATCGACTCGAAGCCATCACCCGTGCCAGCCGGGTCTTGTCCCAGCGGCCGGCCGGCAATCCGCTGTGGGTGCGCAGTCGAAGTCATGGCCTGGGAACTCGACGACGTCGGACGGAGCCTCGGGTTAAGCTAGCGCGGCCAACCGAACGCGGATGCCGTCGGGTTCGAGGGTGCCCAGTTCGGAATAGGGGTCCAGCGCACGGCGCCAGTGACGCTTTGCCAGAGCGACATCGCCGGTTGCGTGGAGGGCGGCGCTGAGGCCGCTGGACATCCTCGCCCTTTGTTGTCCCGGCAGTGCCGTTTCCTGGAACTCATGGGACGCCGGTGCTATCCATCGCGGAGTAGGGCTTGTCTGGTAGCCGGGTCTCGTAGCAGCGACACGAGCTTGCGATTAGCCGCACACCGTAACTGGGGTGATCATGCCTATGGCGGAAAGCGGGATCAGGGTGGTGGACGTTGTCGTCCGGATGACCAACTCGTGGTCGCTCGCGCCGGGAGGTGAGCGAAGTGCCGGCGCGTAATACCAGCCAGCGAGCTGAGCAGCGCAAGCTGCGCGAGCAGATGCGCGGGCTGGGAATGAGCCGGGCCGAGATCGCCGCCGAAATGGCCCGCCGGTATAGGCTCCGGCCACGTACCGCCTGGCGGACGGCGTGGGGCTGGACCCTGGAGGAAGCCGCCGACCGGTTCAATACCCTGCGCGCGAGAGACGCCGGGGACGCGGTGACGTCGCTGACGGGATCGCGGCTGAGCGAGTGGGAAAACTGGCCCCTGAGCACCCGCAAGCCGTCTGTCACCGGATTGTGCGTTCTCGCTGAGGTCTACCAGTGCTGCGTTCTCGACCTGATCGACTTCCACGACCGGGAGAAACTCCCCGCCCCCGAACTGCTCGCACTCGGCAAGACAGGGACTGCCCCGGCCTCTTCCAAGGACAGCCGCGACCAGCGGGGAACCGCTCAGACGTGTCCGCATGTGGGCAAATACGACACTCGTCCCGGCCCGGGCACCGAGCTAGCCGGGCACGTGAGTCCGCAGGTCCCGCAGGGGCTACCGGTGGTGCCGCAGATCGTCGCGATAAGGATGCCTGCCAGTGACGGGTATGTGGCTGGCCCGACTCACCCCGGAAGCGGTGCCGAGGCACGCGGCCTGGGGACTGACACTGGCTGGCCGGCTGCCGCGCACGGGCTTGCGGACGCCCGCACGTTCGGGCTGGCGATGCGCGCCAGCTGGCCGGATGTCCGCCTGTCTGCGCCGGTGCCCGACCAGGGCATGGACTGGCTTGTCCGCCTCCCGGTAGGCCGGACGCTTGACGTGGCCGGGGCACTGGCAGTGCAGGCCCACCCCCTGAAGACGGCCGCTGACGACAGCGTCTACCTCCCGGTTGTCGGCGGGCACCGGCTCGATCAGCTCGCAGCGACGTCGCACCGCGGAATGCTCGCCGGCGTCGAGGAACAGCCGCAAGAGCCAGTACGGCTGTACGGGGTGGACCTGCGGGTAGCACACCGCAGGATCGCCCAGTCGCCCGGTGTTCCCTCTGCTGTCGTCATCCCGCGCGCATACGAGATCGATGACCTCACCTACGGGATCATCTGGGCGGTGACCAGCCTGGACGACGCGCTGCTCGCCGACGACAGCGCTCTTGACCAGCGGCATCGGCAGCTCCGAGAGTTCGAGCAGCAACCACAGTCGTCGGCTGGCTCCCAGGCTGCGGCCGGGCTGAGTGCTGCAGCGCGACTGTGGCTCGGCTCGAGTTTCTGTGCCCGGCACATCCTGCGCCACCTGGCCAGCCCGCTAGGATTGCCGACCTTCTGGACGCGCGAGCAGACAGGTGAGGAAGCATGCGCCTGGCTGCTGTTCCGGCACAAGCACGCATACCTCCAGCAGATCAGCGGCCAGTTCGCCGGCACGGCCGATCCCCTGGTCAGGGGCTTCTGCGTCCCGGAAGACGCCGTGACGGCATCAGCACGCTGGGAGCGGCTCCTGCTTTTTCTCTCTGTCGCGCTGATGGAGTCCCTGGGCATCCGCGTCAAGATCTGCACCGAGCCGGAGTACGCGGACGTCGACGGCTTCGTCCTGCTGCCCGGCGACCGCGCCATTATCGCGACCTGGGTCCGCGCAGAAAGCATTTGGTGCGCCGACCTCGTCGGCCGCAGCCCGGCTGTCCGCACCTTCGCCAATGTCACCGGGCATGCCAGCGCGCATTCAGTGACCGAGGCGGCCACCCCAGGGGATCGCCTCGCGGCGCTGGCCGCCTACCTCGGCCTGGACTGGCCCTGGCTGTGGCGCCGCTGCGCTGACCTCGGCAAGCACGGCTGCGCCGGGCTGGTCTATCCGCGCAGCCGGCTGCTGTCCACCAATGCGGTAGACGCCGCGCTGCACTTCACCGGCATGCTGGGCCGCAACGTAGCCGCACGATAAGGCTGGCTACGCTGGTCCCCCATTCCGGCCTCCGCTAGCGGAAAGAAAGAACCGATGACTGCGACCCATTCTTCGCCCGACCGCGTCGCGGTGTTCTCCCTCGGGGGCACCATCGCCATGGCCAGGAAGGCAGGCGATCCCGGCGGGGTCGCCCCGGCGCTGACCGGGCAGCAGCTCCTGGAGGCAGTGCCAGGACTGGCAGGCATCAGCGCCTCTGTCGAGGTGCATGACTTCCGGCAAGTGCCCGGTGCGTCCCTGGCGATCGGCGACATCGCCGAGCTGGCCACCGCGATCACGAAGCAGGCTGCATCTGGCGCGGTGGTGACCCAGGGCACGGACACCATCGAGGAGACCGCGTACCTGCTCGACCTGCTGCACGCCGGCGAGGAGCCGATCGTGGTGACGGGAGCGATGCGCAACCCGGCCATGGCCGGCCCCGACGGTCCCGCCAACATCCTCGCCGCCTTGCAAGCGGCGGCCAGCCCGCTGCTGCGCGGCCTGGGCTGCGTGGTGGTCTTCGCCGACCAGATCCACGCCGCCCGGTTCGTCCGCAAGACCGACGCCACCAGCATCACCGCCTTCACCTCACCGGCGACTGGACCGCTCGGCCGGATCGTCGAAGGACAGGTCCGCCTCCTCACCCGCCCTGCCGGGCGGTTCACGCCGCCTGCACCTGACCTGTCCAGGCAGGTGCGCACCGGCCTGGTCACCATGACCCTCGGCGACGACGGCGAACTGCTGCGGGCAGCCGCGGGCCGGTTCGACGGCCTCGTCGTGGCCGCGTTTGGTGCCGGGCACGTCCCTGCCGTCACGATTCCCGCCCTTGAGACCCTCGCTGAGCAGATCCCAGTGGTCCTGGCATCCAGGACAGGCGCTGGAGCGGTGCTGGCCGCCACCTACGGCTTCCCGGGCTCCGAGCAAGACCTGCTCGGGCGCGGCCTGATCAGCGCCGGGTTCCTCGACCCGCTTAAGGCCCGGCTGCTCCTGCACGTCCTGCTATCTGGCGGTGCCGACCGCGAGCAGATCTGGGCCGCGTTCGGGGCAGCGGGCGGATACGGTCAGCCGTGACCTCCCTGACGACACGTAAGGAAGGCGAACGCAGATGCACAGCAGCGAGCTGACCCCGGGCCGCACCTTCGCGGCCCGGTTCGACGCCGGCGAGAGTTTCTTCCCTGCCCTAGAGAACCTGTGCCGCGAGAACGGCATCCGCTGCGGGTACATCCCGATGTTCCTGGCCGCGTTCGCTGAGGCCGACATCGTCGGGACATGCGACAAGCTCGACGACCCCGCCGCCCCGGTCTGGTCCAAGGTCCACCTAGCCAACGCCGAGGCACTCGGCTGCGGCACCATCGCCTGGGACGAGCACGAAGGACGAATCGTCCCCCACATCCACACCGCGCTGGGCCTTAAGGAGCACTCGGCAACCGGCTACACCAGCCACCTGCTCGCGGCCCGCGTCCAGTTCCTGGTGGAGATGATCGTGGTCGAGGTAACTGCGCCCGCCATGACCCGCCCGCCGGACCCCAGCCTCTACGAC
>JBKQQQ010000511.1:0-3760 GCA_052144275.1 Streptosporangiaceae bacterium | reverse complement strand
AAGGTCACCACGACGAGCACCTTCCGCACCCTGACGCCCGCGCAGACGTTCTCCACGATGATCTTCGAGGGGTCCGGCCAGACCTACGGCGTCGGCATGCCGATCATGCTGACGTTCAGCACGCCGATCACCAACAAGGCGGCCGTCGAGCGGTCGCTCGAGCTCACCACGTCCAAGCCGGTGATCGGCGCCTGGTACTGGGACGGCGACGAGCACCTGTACTTCCGGCCGCGGGACTACTGGCCGGCCAACACCACGGTCAGCTTCGACGGCCACCTGAACGGGGTGCAGGGCGCCAAGGGCGTGTACGCCACCGCCAACCTGACCCAGACGTTCGACATCGGCCGGTCGCTGATCGCCGTCGCCAGCACGACCACCCACCGCACGCAGATCTACCTCAACGGCACGCTCGCCTACCAGTGGCCGGTCAGCACCGGCCGGCCCAGCCTGCCGACCCCGGACGGCACCTACGTGAGCGTGGAGAAGGCCAACCCGGTCCGCATGATCGGCGGCGGCGCGCCCGGCAGCGCCGGCTACTACGACGAGCTGGTCAACTTCGCGGTCCGGTTCACCTTCAGCGGCGACTACTACCACTCCGCTCCCTGGTCGGTCGTGGACCAGGGCAGCACGAACGTCAGCCACGGCTGCGTGAACCTGCCGCCCGCCGCCGCGGAGACCTACTACAACATGTCCATCCCCGGCGATCCGATCACCGTCACCAACAGCACGGCCGCGGGCAAATGGGATGACGGCTGGACCGAGTGGTTCCTGCCGTGGTCGCAGTACCTGAAGGGCAGTGCGCTCGGCCAGGCCGTGATGGCCGGCCCGCAAGGCAGCACGTTCGTTTCGCCTTCGTCACTGCCGGCCGATACCGCCACCGCCCCGCTGCAGACCTCCGCCACCGGGAACTACTACGCCGGCGCGGCGAACCTCCTGGGGTAGGCCCTGGTTCAGGGAGCTTCCCAGAGGGAGGCGATGCCCTGGCCCACGCCGATGCACATGCTGGCCGCCCCGCGGGCGGCGCCGCGGCGCCGCATCTCGTGCAGCAGGGTGGTCACGATCCGCGCGCCGGAACAGCCGAGCGGGTGCCCGATGGCGATCGCGCCGCCGTTGACGTTGACCCGGTCCGGGTCGGCCTTGAGCTCGTCCACGACCGCCACCGACTGCGCCGCGAACGCCTCGTTGACCTCGATCAGGTCCACCTCGTCCAGCCGCCAGCCGGCCCGGCCCAGAGCCCGGTTCATGGCGGGCACCGGCCCGATCCCCATGTAGTCCGGGTGCACGCCGGCCGCCGCGGCGCCCGCGTAGCGGGCCAGCGGGGTCACGCCGGCCCGGCGCACCGCGTCGGCCGACATGAGCAGCAGCGCGGCGGCGCCGTCGTTCAGCGGCGAGGAGTTGCCGCCGGTGACCGTACCGCCCTTGCGGAAGGCCGGGGCCTTCCCGGCAAGGTCCGCGAGGGTAATGGCGCCGTTGATCCCCTCGTCGTGCCTGACCTCGCCGCGTGAGGTGGTGACCGGCGCCGTCTCGGCGTCGAACCGGCCCGCGTCGCGCGCGGCGGCGGCCAGCTGGTGGCTGCGCAGCGCCCATGCGTCCTGGCGTTCCCGGGTGATGCCGTACTTGCCGGCGACGTTCTCCGCGGTCTCGCCCAGCGTGATCGGCGGGTACATCTCCTTCATCCGCGGGCTGACCAGCCGCCAGCCCAGCCTGGTGTCGGCCAGGTCCATGGCCCGGGGGAACGGGTCGGCGGACCGCCCGAGCACGAACGGCGCGCGGGTCATCGACTCCGAACCGCCGGCCAGGCAGACGTCCGCGTCGCCGGCCGCGATCGTCCGCGCCGCGTCGCAGACCGCTTCCATCCCGGATCCGCAGAGCCGGTTCACCGTGGCCCCGGGTATCTCCACCGGCAGCCCGGCCAGCAGGACCGCCATCCGGGCGACGTTCCTGTTATCCTCGCCGGCCTGGTTGGCCGCGCCCCAGTAGACGTCCTCGACCGCGGCCACGTCCAGCCACGGGTTGCGCCCGATCAGGGCCGTGATGACGTCGGCGGCCAGGTGATCGGGCCGTACTTCGGCGAGCGCGCCCTTGATCTTGCCGATGGGCGTCCGGCATGCGTCCACCACGAACACAGAGTTGACCACGTCTACCTCCGACGAACACGGCTACCTGGATTCAACGATAACCGCCCGCATAGGCCGCTGCGGGGCGGCCGGTTGCGGACCGGCCGCCCCGCAGTCTGGGAAAGGCGGAGCACTAGGAGGTATGCCGCGCCTTAGGGTCTATCGGCCTGAGCGTCTATCTGCCTGGCGATCGCGAGGGCCTGGTTGATGGGCATCGCGTAGCCGTTGATCTTGAGGCCGGTGCCTCCGCCGGCCACGGTGATGCCGATGACCTGGCCGGTCAGGTTCACCAGCGGGCCGCCGATCTCGCCGGCGGACACGGACTGCAGGCGGGAGCGCATGAGCCCGGTCCTGGTCCTGCCGTCCACCGTGACGGTCTGGTTCAGGGCGGTCAGCAGGCCGGTGTCGATGATCACCGCGTCTTTCGTGCCGGTGGTGCCGACGGCGGTGTCGAAGACCTCGCCGGGGATGTGGTAGGAAAGCTGCTTGGCCGCGTACGTGCTGGCCACGAGGGTGTCGGAGTTCCCGACCGTCACGGTGGAGAAGGCCCGGCCGTTGGCGCCCTGCAGCTGGAGCAGGGCCAGGCCCGCGGAGGCGTCCGTGCCGAGGACCGTGGCTGTGAACGTCTTGCCGGACAGCACGTACTTCGCGCTGAGGCCGCCGGCTCCGCCGTCCGGCTGGTAGGTGGTCAGCACCTTGCCCGAGGGCGTGAGCACCAGGCCGATGCCGACGGCCTTCCCGGCCGAGATGACGTGCACCAGGCCGGGTACCGCCGCGGCGAAGATGTTGCTCTCGTTGTCCTGGCCGGTGCCGTCGTCGTCCTCGGTGAACACGCTGACCGATTTGGCCGGCGTGGGAATGTCCGACGCGAGGGACGCGGCACGGGACTGATCGACTAGCTTGGTCAGGCCGAAGCCCGCGCCCAGGGCCAGGGCCGCCGCGGCCACGTACGCCGCGATCCTGGCCGGCCGGGGCGGCCGGGCCGGTCCGGTCCGGCGCGGGCCGGCCGGGGTGGAGTCCTGAGCGGACTCGGGTGTACTGCCGGTACCGCTGAGTTCGGCAGCCTCGCTGGAGTCCGTGACGGCCGCGTCCTGTCCGCCCGGGGTGTCCTGTCCGCCCGGGGCGTCCTGTCCGGCCGGGCGCTCGTCGTTCTGCGACGTTTCGCTCTCATCCATCGCCGTGCTCCCTGTTGAGAAGACCTATGGCGTCTGCATGGCCCTGGTCAGCAGGCCCTGACCGGGAAAATGATCGAACTGTGGTGCCGCCGGGTCCCGGCCGCCACGGTGATCCTGGGAGCCACCCGGGATCACCGTGGCGTGGACGGCCCAGCTGGCCGGATCTGGACCTTACATACCCGACGGGTCCATCAGCCGGTGGTGCGAACGGCCCCTGCGCCACCCGGTCTGTCCCGGCAGCGGCTGCACCGGCAGCGGGTTGCCCATCTGCGTCCCGCCGCCTCCGGTGCCGGTCATGTTTCCGCCCTGTCCGGTGGTGTTGCTCGCCGTCTGCGGGGTGGTGTTGAAGGTGGCCGACATGGCCGCGCCGGCTCCGTCGAGGACCACGGTGACGGGGTTGGTGAGGCCGAAGTTCTGGCAGCCGAGGTTGGTGAAGGACATGTTGAGCCGGTTGGCCATGAAGGTGAG
>JBKQQQ010000510.1:0-19190 GCA_052144275.1 Streptosporangiaceae bacterium | reverse complement strand
CTGATCGGGCTGGGGTTCGCGTTCGCCGGGGTGGCGCTGTCGGTGGTCACCGGCAACGGCCGGTGGGACGGCGCGGGCTCGCTGGCCATCGGCCTGCTGCTCGCGACGGCCGCGGCCATCCTGGCGGTGGAGATGAAGAGCCTGCTGATCGGCGAGTCGGCCAGTCCCGACATGCAGCAAATGATCGTCGCCGCGCTCGAGGACGGGCCGCAAGGGGTCCAGGTCATCCACCTGCGCACCGTACACATGAGCCCGGATGCGGTGCTGGTCGCCGCCAAGATCGCGATCCCCGAGAGCGATGCCGCCAAGCAGATCACGGCCGGCATCGACGCCGCCGAACGCCGCGTGCGTGCCGTCGTCCCCATCGCCACGACGATCTACCTCGAGCCCGACATCTACCGCCCGCAGAAGGCCGACCGCACCGACCCGTCTATCCGCGCCGTCTTGCGCAGCCATTCACCTCGCCCCCCGCGCCGCGACCGCCCCAAGAACACCAGTAATCCCGACAGCCCCGGGGACCTCGACCCGGGCAAGCTCAGGGGACCCTAGACCTCAGCCTGACGGCAGGGAACTGGTTCCAGTCGGCGGCGCATTCTTCCCTGCTAGGCCGCTCGGCCCCGAGCCAGCGAGCCAGCGAGCCAGCCGCTCAGCCGCGGGACAGCAGGCGCAGGGCCCGCTCCTTCTCGAAGTCGAGGGCCCGGCCTGGGGTGGCGGGAATGCGGCCGAGCCGGCGGCCGAGATCAGCGACGGCGGCCCGGACCGGCGGCTCGGCGAGCACCCGCAGGCCGAACGCCAGCGACGCGGGGCTGATGTCGTAGCGGCGCTCGAGTTCGAGCGCAGCGGCCACGGCCTCCAGGTCCGCCTCGCTGAACTGCCGGTGCGAAGGCCCGGGCGGGCCGTCCGCAAGAGCCCGCGCTAGCTGGTCGCGGACCGGCGGCAGGAGGCCGAGATTCTCGCGGTAGCGGAGCATGCGAGCCGACGTGCCGAGCCGCCGGGCGGCCTCCGAGATACGCATGAACGATGATTCTAACAATTTCGTGTCAAGAACACTCCATAACAAGTGCGACGACCACCCAGCCTCCCGTAGCGTGTGAACAGATACGAGCCGACTTAGGGAGAACGCATGTCCGTGGATCAGCTTCCGTACCAGGTTGCCGACCTTTCGCTTGCCGCCTTCGGGCGCAAGGAGATCCAGCTAGCCGAGCACGAGATGCCCGGGCTGATGGCGGTGCGGGCCGAGTACGCGCCCAGCCAGCCGCTGCGCGGGGCCAGGATCACCGGCTCCCTGCACATGACAGTGCAGACGGCGGTGCTGATCGAGACGCTGGTCGCGATCGGCGCGCAGGTCCGCTGGGCCAGCTGCAACATCTTCTCCACCCAGGACCACGCGGCCGCCGCGGTCGCGGTCGGCCCGGATGGCACCCCTGATGACCCGAAGGGCATCCCGGTCTTCGCCTGGAAGGGCGAGACACTCGAGGAGTACTGGCACTGCACCGAACTGGCGCTGACCTGGCCCGACGGCGACGGCCCGAACATGATCCTGGACGACGGCGGGGATGCCACCTTGTTCGTGCACAAGGGTGCCGAGTACGAGAAGGCCGGCGGCGTCCCGTCGCCTGCCGCCGAGGACCCGGAGGAATGGGTGATCATCCTCGACCGGCTCCGCAACTCTCTGGCCGACCACCCGGGCAAGTGGACGACGGCCGCGCACAGCATCAAGGGCGTGACCGAGGAGACCACCACCGGCGTGCACCGTCTCTACGAGATGGCCCGGGCCGGGTCGCTGCTGTTCCCGGCCATCAACGTCAACGACTCGGTGACGAAGTCCAAGTTCGACAACAAGTACGGCTGCCGTCACTCGCTCATCGACGGCATCAAGCGCGGGACCGACGTGCTGATCGGCGGCAAGGTCGCGGTCGTGTGCGGCTACGGAGATGTCGGCAAGGGCTGCGCCGAGAGCCTTCGCGGCCAGGGCGCCCGGGTGATCGTCACCGAGATCGACCCGATCTGCGCGCTGCAGGCGGCCATGGACGGCTACCAGGTGGCGACGCTGGAGGACGTGCTGGAGACGGCGGACATCTTCGTCACCGCCACCGGCAACCGTGACGTGATCACCGCTGAGCACATGAGCCGGATGAAGCACCAGGCGATCGTCGGCAACATCGGCCACTTCGACAACGAGATCGACATGGCCGGGCTGGCGAAGTGGCCGGGTGTCCGCCACCTCAACATCAAGCCGCAGGTCGACGAGTGGACGTTCCCCGGTGAAGAAGGCAGGGCCGGGCAGGGCATCATCGTGCTGTCCGAGGGCCGCCTGCTGAACCTGGGCAACGCCACCGGGCACCCGAGCTTCGTCATGTCCAACAGCTTCACCAACCAGGTGATCGCCCAGGTCGAGCTGTTCACGAAAAACGACGAGTACAAACTCGGCGTGCACACGCTGCCCAAGCACCTGGACGAGAAGGTGGCCAGGCTGCACCTGGACGCGCTCGGCGTCAGGCTCAGTCAGCTGACCAAGGAGCAGGCGGACTACATCGGCGTCCCCGTCGACGGCCCGTACAAGCCGGAGCACTACCGTTACTGACATCGCCGACACGGGCCTCGCCGCCGAGGGTGAGGCCCGCATCCGTTACGCCGAACGGGCCATGCCCCTGCTGGCCGCCCTGTACGAGCGATTCGACAGGGAGCGCCCCTTCGACGGGCTCGGCATCGCCGCCTGCCTGCACATCACGGCCGAAACCGCGATGCTGGTGCGGTTGCTGCGGGCGGGCGGCGCAGCCGTCTCGCTCGCGGCTTCCAACCCGCTGTCGACTCAGGACGACATCGCAGCGGCGCTCGCTCATCGGTACGGGATAGCGGTCTTCGCCCGGGCCGGGATCGACCGGCGCGGCTACTACCGCCATATCGAAATGGCCCTGAACGAGGCGCCGCACGGGCCCGACCTGGTCATCGACGACGGCGGTGACCTGGTCAACACGCTGCACACGCGGGCCGCGGCCCTGCTGCCCAACGTCAAGGGCGGCTGCGAGTCGACCACCACGGGCGTGATCAGGCTGCGCCGGATGGCTGCCGAGGGCGCGCTCGCGTTCCCGGTGATCGCGGCCAACGACACCGCGACCAAGCGCATGGTGGACAACACCTGCGGGACGGGCCAGTCGGCGATCGACGGCATCCTGCGCGCCACCAACACGCTGCTGGCGGGCAAGACCGTGGTGGTGGCCGGGTTCGGGGCCAGCGGCCGCGGGGTGGCCGAGCGGGCCCGCGGCTTCGGCGCCCAGGTCATCGTCACAGAGGTCGACCCGGTAAGGGCGCTGGACGCGTCGCTGCGCGGCTTCCGGGTGCTGCCGATGGCCCAGGCCGCGCCGCTCGGCGAGGTCTTCGTCACCGCCACCGGCTCTGTCGACGTCATCAATGCCGAGCACCTCTCCGTCATGCGCGACGGCGCGATCCTGGCCAACGCGGGGCACTTCGACGTGGAGATCGACGTGCGCGCGCTGGCCGGGCTGGCCAAGGCCGTGCACGTCGACGTGCGGCCGCACGTCGACGCCTATGACCTCGGCGACGGCCGGACCCTCCTGCTGCTGGCCGAAGGGCGGGTGGTGAACCTGGTCGCGGCCGAAGGCCACCCGCCCGAGGTGATGGACCTGGCCTTCGGCATCGAGGCGCTCGCCCTGGCCTGGCTAGCCGGCGCTGTGCTAGGCAACACGGGTGACAAGCTCCCGGCCGGCGTGCACGAGGTCCCCGCGGACATCGACGCCGAGGCCGCCAGCCTGGTCCTGGCTACCACGGGCACGTCGATCGACACGCTCACCCCCGTACAGCTGTCCTACCGGGAGTCCTGGCGCATCGGCTCCTGAACGTTCGGCTCCTGGCGCATCGGCTCCTGAACGTTCGGCTCCTGGCGCATCGGCTCCTGAACGTTCGGCTCCTGAACGTTCGGCTCCTGAACGTAAGGCCCGGCTTCCGGCCTGGGCGGGCACTCCGATGGGCGCTGTGCTGCCGTTACCTGGCCCGCCCTTTTCCGCGGCGCCGGAGGACGGCCACCGGGACAGGAACATCCATCCGACCAGCCCGATCGGATACACAAAGTACCCCCACCGGGTGGCTGGTGCCAGCGTGAACATCACCGTGAGCCCGAGGGCGAGGCGCCATGCCGCAGCCCGCGGGCCGGCCGGCGGGCGGACGATGAGCGAGACGGCGAAGCCGAGCCCGGCCGCGACCAGCAGGCCGACCGCGGCCCAGTGGCCCGCCATCCCGGTCATGGCCAGCAGGTGCCCGGGCAGCGGGCTGGCCGCCGGCGTCTTGTGCTCGGTCAGGCCGAGCGGGAACAGCACGGTGTTCTGCAGGAACGCGTAGGGGTGAGCCAGGGCCGTGGGCGCCATCGCGATGGCCAGGACCGCGGCCACCCCGAACGTGACCGCGACGAAGCGCCAGGCGGACCTGACGGCGTCCCGGCGGGCCAGCATCGCGGCGAAGACCGGGATCGCGGGCCAGGCGGTCGCCTTCATCGCGCACGCCACGCCGAGCGCCCCGGCCGCGCGGAGCAACCCCGACGGGCGGGCGATAAGCGCCAGGGTGAGCAGCATCAGCGCGATGACCGGCGGGTCGGTGATGCCGACCGCCAGCGGGAACGCGATCACCGGGGAGGCGGCGAAGAAGACGGTGGACAGCAAGATGTTGTACCGGCACGAGTCGCAGTGCCGGTGCGGCGCCGCGACCATGAATGCCGCCCAGATCAGGGCGATGGAGACCGCCGTGAGCCACAGCCGGGGGTCGGCGAACAGGCCGGTCGCGCCCAGCGCCTTCGGCATGCCGAACACCACCATGACCGGCAGGTACGGGTTATAGGACAGCCAGTTGTCCAGTTGCCCTTGCAGTAGATACGGCGTGCCGTGCTGCAGTAGCAGCGCCGCTGACCGCGAGATGACCTGCACCTCGGGCGTCGGCGCGACCCGGGTGACGAGCCAGGTGACCGGTGCGGCCAGCGCCCCGGCCAGGGATACCAGCATCGGCCAGATGACCGGCACGTTCATGCGCCGGGTGAGCCAGATGATAAGCGTCGTCACCCCGTAGCCGATGGCCGCCCAGATGGCCCAGGTCCGGTCGGCGTGCCCGGTGTCCACGGCCAGCGCGATAGCGTAGACGGTGAATGCCCCGTTTGCGGCGAGTAGCCGGTTCCGGCTCAGCCAGTGCTGGTGGACTAGCTCTGAGTGATGGCTGGCTTCTACCTGCGTTCGTTCCTTCTCTATCTGCGTGCGTTCCACTGTGCCGGTACCCGCCCGTCCACGCGATATTCCCCTGTTGTTCGTCCAGCTGCGGCCATGGAAGACCGGTAGAACTGCCCCCGAAAGCAGATAAATCAGCCTATCACTCAGGTGTTACCAAGCTGCCTTTCGGGTTGCAGACAGGTGTCTCCGCTACGGCAGTTTCCAGTCGACCGGCTCGGCGCCTTGCTGCTCGAGGAGCCGATTGGCCCGGCTGAACGGATGGGATCCGAAGAACCCGCTATTGGCCGAATACGGGCTCGGGTGCGCCGACTCGATGCGGCCGAGGCTCGTGTCGCTGGCCTGGGCAAGCAGCGGCACCAGGGTCCGCGCGTCGCGGCCCCACAAGATCGCGACCAGCGGCACCTGCTGTGCCATCTTCCGGGCGGCCAGCGCCCGGATGGCCTGCTCGGTTACTTCCTCCCAGCCCTTGCCCCGGTGTGAGCCCGGCTTGCCCGGCTGGACGGTGAGCACCCGGTTCAGCAGGAGCACGCCGCGCTCGCTCCACGGGGTCAGGTCCCCGTTCGCCGGCGCGGGGTACCCGAGGTCCGCGGAGTACTCGGTGAAGATGTTGACCAGGCTCGGCGGCAGCCGGCGAACCTCGGGCGCGACCGAGAAGCTCAGGCCGACCGGGTGCCCGGGCGTGGGGTAGGGGTCCTGGCCCACGATGAGCACGCGCACGTCGGCGAATGGCTGCTTGAACGCCCGCAGCACGTTCTCACCCGAAGGCAGGTACCTGCGCCCGGCGGCGACCTCGGCCCGCAGGAACTCGCCCATCGCGGCAATCCGGTCCGCGACCGGCTCGAGTGCCTCGGCCCAGCCCGCGTCGATGATGTTGCGCAACGGCTCCGCCATGGGCAGCACTCTAGCCCCGGCCACTGACAGGACGAAGGTCAAGCCCCTTCGGGCCGAACGAGTCTGGCCTCACGCCCCGGTCCCGCCCCTACCGTCATTCTGGCGCGCGAGGTTGGCGGGCGACGGCGGCGGCGAACGCGGCGGCGTCGCGGGGCGCAGCGCCGCCCTGGTCGTTGTTGAAGTAGACGTACACGTCCAGGCCCTCGGCCTCCTGGGGCTCTTGGGGCCAGGTCGCCGCGATCCGGTCCGCCCAGGACTGCAGCGATGACTCGCGGTAGCGCGGCCAGGGCGCGCCGTCGCCCTCGTGGAACCGCAGGTAGCCCCAGTCGGCCGTCCGCCACAGCGGGGTGACCGTTGCTCCCTTCCGGTCCGCCCAGCACAGCGCGGCGTTCCTGGCCGCCAGCACGTCCCGCACGTCGCCGGTCCACCACGACTCGTGCCTGGGCTCGACCGCGACGCGGATTTCCGGCGGGAAGTGGCCCAGGCACTCATCGAGCAGATGCGGGGCGCCCTGCAGGTCCGGCGGCAGTTGCAGGAGCACCGGCCCGACCCAGGGAGGCCGGCCGCCGAGGCCGGCCGCCGCGTCGAGCAGCCTGCGCACCGGCTCGGCCGGGTCGCGCAGTCGCCGCACGTGGGTGAGGTAGCGGCTGGCCTTGACGGTCATCACGAAGTCGTCGCCGACTCGCTCCCGCCAGCCCGCGAAGGTCTCCCGCGGCGGCAGCCGGTAGAAGGTCCCGTTGTTCTCGACCGTGGCGAACTGGCTCGCGTAGTACTCCAGCCAGCGCCGTTGCGGGACGTCCGGCGGGTAGAACGTGCCCCGCCAGTCCCGGTACTGCCAGCCTGAGGTCCCAACCAAAATCAAGGTGCTCTACTTTCTCGGGGGGACGACCCCCCCAGACCCCCCCGCTCCTGGGGGGAACCCATCCCCTCAGACCCCCCTTGGGGGGGCACGCCCCCCATACCCGCGCTGCTTCCCGCCGCTCCAGCCTGCCGCTTTCGCCCGCTGTTCCTGAGGCGGACCCACTCCGGCCTGCGGCGTACCCCTGCTGCCCGCGGACGAATTGGGTTTGATTTACCCAGTTGCCGGAAAAGCTATCCGTGAACCGGTGTCAGCAGCTGGTAAATGGGGGTAGCCTGCGTCCACGCAGTGTCAATCACATGGAACGATGGGGCCCATGAAAGGACGTGTTCTTGTCGTCGATGACGACGCCGCCCTCGCCGAGATGCTCGGGATCGTGCTTCGCGGTGAGGGTTTCGAGCCGACTTTCGTCTCCGACGGCGACAAGGCGGTCGAGGTTTTCCGGGATTCCCGGCCCGACTTGGTGCTCCTTGACCTGATGCTGCCGGGCTCCGACGGGATTGACGTATGTCGTCAGATCCGGGCCGAGTCCGGAGTCCCGATCGTCATGTTGACGGCGAAGACCGACACCGTAGACGTGGTCTTGGGCCTTGAATCCGGCGCCGATGACTACATCATGAAGCCGTTCAAGTCCAAGGAGCTGGTCGCCCGGGTCCGGGCCAGGCTGCGCCGGACCGACGAGCCCGCGCCCGAGATGCTCCAGATCGGCGACATCGACATTGATGTCGCCGGCCATTCGGTGAAGCGTGACGGGGAGACGCTCAACCTCACTCCGCTCGAGTTCGACCTGCTGGTCGCGCTGGCCCGCAAGCCGAGGCAGGTCTTCACCAGGGAAGTCCTGCTCGAGCAGGTCTGGGGCTACCGGCACGCCGCGGACACCAGGCTGGTCAACGTGCACGTGCAGCGGCTGCGCGCGAAGATCGAGAAGGATCCCGAGCATCCCGAGATCGTCGTGACGGTCCGCGGCGTGGGCTACAAGGCGGGGCCTGGCTGAGTCCAGGTTCATGAAGGTGGTAGCGGCACGTACGGGCAGGCAGGGTAACTGGATCACTGCCTTCCGCCGCTCGGCGTTCGGCCGGGCCATCATCCGGCGGTTGCCGACCCGGTTCAAGCGCTGGCTAAGGGCTGGCCGCCGGTGGCAGCGCGGTGCTGTGGCGCAGGTGAAGATGCGCTGGCACCGTTCGCTGCAGCTGCGGGTGGTATCGACCACCCTGGTCCTGTCCGGCCTCGTCATCGCGGTGCTCGGCTTTTTCCTGGTCCAGTCGGTCGCGGCCGGGCTGCTCAACTCCGCGGAGAACTCCGCGGACACACAGGTCAGGAACGGCCTGACGTCCGCCCTCGGTCAGTCCACCGTCAACCTGCTCGCCCAGCCGCTCTCCGGCGACGCGAGCGCGGCGAAGACCACGGCCCGGGCGCTGCAGGAGGCGAGCGGGAGCACCGGCAGCTACTACCTGGTCTTCATCCAGCTGACGAACATTCCCGCGGCCACGGTGCACTGGGTCGCCCCAACCAACGTCAACATCGGCCTGACCATCCCGCCGACCCTGATCACCAAGGTGACGGCCGAGCAGCAGAGCCAGCGGTACGACAACCAGAACATCAATACCGCGCCGCCGGTTTTCGAGCCGACCACGCTGGTCTACAACACCGGCCAGGAAAGCTCGGTGCCCGCCCTCGCCGTCGGGGTGCCGATCGGCACGTATTACCAGCTGTACTACGTGTTCCCGTTCGCCCAGCAGCAGGCGACCCTGCTGCTGGTGCAGCGCATCCTGGTCGGCGTGGGCTTCGCGCTCGTGATCCTGCTGGCCGCGATCGCGTCGCTGGTGACCCGGTGGGTGGTGCTGCCCGTCCGGCACGCAGCCCAGGCGGCTCAGCGCCTGTCGGCCGGGCACCTCGAGGAACGCATGGAGGTGCTCGGCGTGGACGACCTTGCGGCGCTGGCGACGTCGTTCAACGAGATGGCGGCCAGCCTGCAGGGCAAGCTCCGTGAGCTCGAAGAACTCTCCAACGTTCAGCGGCAGTTCGTCTCGGACGTGTCGCACGAGCTCCGGACGCCGCTTTCGACCATCAAGATGGCCGCCGACCTGCTTTTCGAGTCCCGCGCGGACCTCGACCCGGCCGGCGCCCGGTCCGCGGAACTACTGCAGAGCCAGTTGGAGCGGTTCGAGTCGCTGCTCGTGGACCTGCTCGAGATCAGCCGGTTCGACGCGGGCGCGGCCACCCTGGACACCGAACTCGTCGACGTGTGCGACCTGGTGCGGCGTTCGGCCGACGACGCGCAGCAGCTAGCCGAGCGCCGTGGCAGCCGGATCGAGTTCCGGCTGCCCGCGATCGGGTGCTTCGCCGAGGCGGACCGCCGCCGGGTGGAGCGCATCCTGCGCAACATCCTGGTGAACGCGGTCGAGCACGGCGAGGGCAAGGACGTGGTGGTCACCACGGCCATCGACAGCGATGCGGTCGCCGTTTCGGTCCGGGACTACGGCGTGGGGCTGCGGCCGGGCGAGGAGCAGAAGGTCTTCGACCGGTTCTGGCGGGCTGACCCGGCTCGGGCTCGTACCACCGGCGGTACCGGCCTAGGCCTGGCCATCTCGCTGGAGGACGCGCGGCTGCACGGCGGCTGGCTCCAGGCCTGGGGCGAACGCGGCAAGGGCTCGGTATTCCGGCTTACCCTGCCGCGTGTCGCCGGCCAGATACTCGTCGGCTCGCCGCTGCCGCTCGGCCCGGACGAGGTGGAGATCGCCACCAGCCTGAGCGGCGGGAATCCCTACCCCGCCAACGAGATCACCGGAGTGATCTCGCGTGGCTAGGACCGGCTGGGGGACAGTCCGCCTTGGGGCAGTCCGCCCAGGGGCTCGGCGTCTAGGGACAGTGCGCCTAGGGACAGTGCGCCTAGGGACAGTGCGCCTAGGGGCTGGGCGCCCGGGAACCGGGCGGCGGTGGCTGGCCCGCGCTCGCCTGGCGTGCGTGCTCATGGCCGTGGTCGCGTCCGTGGCGGGCTGCGTGGGCATGCCCAACAGCGGCTCGCCGGGCACGTTCAGTGCCACCCCCCAGGCCACAACGCCGGATTTCAACTTCATCGGGGCCATCCCGGCCGGGCCCGCGCCGAAGTGGACGCCGAGCGACATCGTGGCCGGATTCCTCAATGCGAGCGCCAGCTACCCGAACTATTCCAATGTCGCCGAGGAGTACCTGGTCAGCGCGGCGGCTAAGAAGTGGAATCCGGGTTGGTCGGTCCAAGTGGTCGACAAGGTCGACGTGCCCCGTGACGCCGACGTCCAGAGTGACGGCCGGCACGCCACGGTGAACGTCTCGGGCACGGTGCAGGCGTCGTTCAACGGATCGGGCCAGTATGTCGGGGCTCAGCAGAGCGGCGGGGACGCCCAGGTGAACCAGCAATTTCACTTGGTCAAGGTGAACGGCCAATGGCGGATCACTAATCCGCTGCCCCAAGGCCGGATGCTGACCCAGCCCGATTTCGCATCGGTCTACAAGCCGCAGGATCTGTACTTCTTCGACCCGAGCGGACAGGTGCTCGTGCCCGACTCGGTGTTCGTGCCGGTGGGAACCTCGCCGACGTTCCTGGTGACCAACCTGGTCGGCGCGCTCCAGAATGACCCGCGGTCACAATGGCTGAAGACTGACTCCAATCCGGTGTCCCCCGCCATCACCGAGTTCCCCTCCGGAGCCTCGATCAACGTGGGCGTTGTCGGGACTACCGCGACGGTGAATCTCGGCGGGACGGCGGCGGCGGCCACCGATTCCGCCACCCGCGAGCAGATCGCCGCGCAGCTGGTCTGGACCCTGACCGGGCAGCAGGAAAGCCTGCCGATCCAGGCGGTCGACCTTGAGATCAACGGCAAGCCGTGGATACCGTCCAATCCTCCCTGCGGGGGCGCCGGCGGCCAGAGCCAGGGTCCCGCGCAGAAGCTGAGCATGTACAGCTGCTACAACCCGTATCCGGCCGCGGCCTCGACCAGCTTCTACTACGTCGGCAACGGGCAGGCCTGGTCACGGTGCGCCTCGGAGTCTCAGGTGACCGCGGGCTCCATCAGCTCGGTTGTCGCGGTCTTCGGCCGGACGGGTGCGGTCAAGCTCAACCAGACGTGCGGGGGCTCGGTGCAAGCCAATTCCCCGACCATGCCGCCGTCTCAGCCGCACAGCGTACCTGCCCTGTCCCGGATGGCAGTGTCGCCCGGCAGCCAGTACGCGGCGGGCATCACAGCGGACGGGAAGACCGTCGACGTGTGGGCGTCGGGCGGCACTAAACCATCCAATTCCATGACCACGTCGGGTGTCACCGCGATCAGCTGGGATCGCAGTGGCGACCTGTGGCTCGCCGAGGGCGGCAGCACCTGGGCGATCCCGCAGACCAGCAACGGCAGCAGCAACGTTCCGATCCCTAACGCCTTCGGCGGGAAGATCATCGGCCTGGGCATTGCCCCCGATGGCGTCCGGGTCGCCGCCATCGCGCAGATCGGGTCGGAACGCCTGCTTGAGCTCGCGGCCATCGATCGTGACACCCAGGCCTCCGGCCAGCGGGAAAACCCCACCACACGCACCTCGGTCGGACCGTCGTCCATCGGAGAGCCGGTCCGGCTCGGCCCTAACATCACCGATCCCCTCGCCCTGACCTGGTACGACGCCGACGACCTGCTCGTCCTCGACGGCACGAGCAACGGGAGCGTGCTGTGGGAGGTCCCAGTAGACGGGCAGCCGGCCACCAAGTTGCCTGGCGTCCTGCCCGGCGCGATATCCATCACCGCGAATGGGCCTGCGAACGTCCTAGTGGTCGGGCTGTCGGACGGCCAGATGGAGGTTTCGGCGAGCATCGAGGGGCCCTGGCAGCCGCTCGGGGCCAGCGGTCAGAACCCAGCCTTCCCGCTCCCTGTGAACCCCGTCACAGCGCAACCGTAGCCGCCTCGGCCGCCCAGGACGAGCGGTGCCAGTGATCTAGCGGTCGGCCGCGCTCACGCCCGCATCTCACGGCGAAAGGGGCCTCCGGCCGCACCGCCCTTGACGTTACGGAGTCGTTATGTTACAATTTGCGATTGGTCGCCTACAAGTCCCTCCTGACATTCACGCTCCGGCGAGCTAGCGTTCATTCATGGCACTCGCCCGGGCCCGTGGTTGCGCCGGGCGTGGCTCCCCGCTGGGGCGCCACGTCAGGCAAGCCGATGCCAGCCGCAGGCGAAACGGCCCACGTAAGGCGACTTCTCGTCGACTGATCACGGTGCGGCTTAGGAGTAAGTCCTGCCTCGCCGGGAGATACCGAGTCTCCCGGACCGGGAGAAGGGCAGTAGTGGCCACAGAGCCGCGAACCCCTCAGCAGGCGAATGTGGGGTCGAAGACCAGGTCGGCCGGGCGGGTGCCACCCACCTCACGCAGGCACTGCTCAATCGGGTCGCGCTTCGTCGGATTGGGCAAAATCGGATTGGAAGGGGGATCGAGATGGAAGTCATAGTCAGGGGACGCCACATCACCGTCCCGGCACGTTTCCGTCAGCACGCCGCCGCCAAGCTAGCCAAGCTAGAAAAGCTCGACCAGAAGGCGGTACGGATCGATGTGGAGGTCTCCGAGGAGCGTAACCCGAGGCAGTCTGATCACCGTGAGCGCGTCGAGTTGACGATACGGTCCCGCGGCCCCGCGATCAGGGCCGAGGCGGCCGCGGATGACAGGTACACCGCCCTCGACCTCGCCTTCGCCAAGCTCGAGTCCAGGCTCCGCCGAGCCGCCGACCGGCGCAAGATCAAGCACGGCGACAACAACCCCACGGTACGGGTGCCGGGCGTGCTGGCCGCCGGGGCGCCAGCGGTGGGTTCCGTGCCGCTGGCGCCCGCCTCCGCGCCGCCGCTGGTCACCCCCGCCATCAACGGCGACGGCCGGGCCGAATCCGAGAGCGGCCTCGTCCCCATCCAGATGGAGGGCGACGTCCCCATCCAGATGGAGGGCGACGGCCCGCTGGTGCTGCGCGAGAAGGTGCACGCGGCCCGGCCGATGACCATCGACCAGGCCCTGCTCGAGATGGAACTCGTAGGGCACGACTTCTACCTGTTCCATGACCGTGAGTGCGACCGCTTCAGCGTCGTCTACCGCCGTCGCGGCTACGACTACGGGGTGATCCGCCTGGTCGAGGAGTAATCCCCGGCCGTCCGGGGCCGGAATTTCCCTGGCGCAATTTCACGATGTAAGCCGGGCACGGTTTGATGGGATGGTGCCCGGCTTGCATCGTGGCCCCAGGTCGGTAAGAGTCGGATCACATGACGTTCGTGCCGATCAAGGTCAGCCTGGCTGCCTGGTGAGGCTGATGCAGGCGATGTTCCCCGAGGGAGGCAACGAAGTGAGCGCCATGAGCGACAGGGCGGTGGCTGCTGCTCGGCGGTCGGACGGCAGCAAGGGGCCTGAGCCCATCCGGGTGCTGATCGCCGATGATCATGCATTGTTCCGGCGCGGCCTGGAGATGGTCCTGGAGGAAGAGGACGACATCGATCTGGTCGGGCAGGCGAGCGACGGGACCGAGGCGGTGACCGTGGCCGGTGAGTCGCTGCCCGACGTCGTGCTCATGGACATCCGGATGCCGAAGAGCAGCGGCATCGAGGCGTGCCGGGCGACCAAGGAGGTCGCGCCGAGCGCGAAGATCGTGATGCTGACGATCAGCGACGAGGAGGAGGACCTGTTCGAGGCGATCCGGGCGGGCGCCAGCGGCTACCTGCTGAAGGACATCCCGCTAGACGAGGTGGCCGAGGCGGTCAGGGCGGTGCACGGCGGCCAGTCGCTGATCAACCCCTCGATGGCGGGCAAGCTGCTCAGCGAGTTCGCGACGCTGGCCAAACGCGACTCCGAGGAAGAGCGGGCGCAGCACGTCGCCCCGCCCAAACTGACGGACCGCGAGATGGAGGTGCTCAAGCTCGTCGCGCGCGGCATGAACAACCGGGACATCGCCAAGGAGCTTTTCATCTCGGAGAACACGGTGAAGAACCACGTCAGGAACATCCTGGAGAAGCTGCAGATCCACTCCCGGATGGAAGCCGTGATGATCGCCGTCCGGCAGAAGCTGATCGAATTCAGCTAGCGGCCGCCCCGCCATCGCCCGCCCCGCTTGGTCTACGATTTCGGGTGCTATAACCCGCGCAACTGCAGACAAAGCCAAGGACCAGCTGACCGCGCTGCTCAGGTGTCAGTGAGCGCCGCCGCGAGGCGCGGGGCGTACTGGGCGGGCTCGATCTGCTCGAGGCGGACGTCGTCGCAGCCGACCCAGGTGGCTGCCTCCCGCAGGGCCTGGGCCATCGGTTCGGCCGCGGTGGCGCGTTCCAGCGAGACCTTGCGCGCGACCAGGGTCCTGCCTTCCCTGGCCGGATCGACCCGGCCCGCCAGCCGCCCGCCTGCGAGCAGGGGCATGGTGAAGTAGCCGTGTACCCGCTTGTGCTTCGGCACGTACGCCTCGAGGCTGTGCTCGAAGCCGAACATCTGCCGGGTCCGCCTGCGGTCCCAGATCAGCGAGTCGAACGGCGACAGCAGCGTGACGCGGTTCCGGCCGCGGTACCCGGCCGACGCTTCGGCCAGCGCCGCCGGATCAGCCCAGCCCCGAGAGTCCCGAAGACCCCGAGAGTCCCGAAGACTCCGAGAGTCCCGAAGACCCCGAGACGCCCGGGACCCTGGAGCCGCGCCCGCGATCGCGACCGGAATCAGGCCGGCGGCCAGCGCCGCGTCGGCCACCAGCCGCGTGTGCTGGGATTTCTCGCTGGTGAGGTAGTTCAGCCGGTGATAGTCGACCAAGTCCGCGTGGGTGACCACGCCGAGCGCCCGGGCGGTGACCCCCGCCAGGTAGGCCAGGCATTCGGGGTCGGACGGCTCCGCGCCGAGCAACTCCTCCGGCAGCACCCGCTCGGGCAGGTCGTAGACCCGCCGCCAGCCAGTCCGCCGCACGCAGATGACGTCGCCCGTATCCAGCAGCCATTCCACCGCGATCTTGACCTCTGACCAGTCCCACCAGGGGCCGCCCGCCTTGGCCCCGCCCAGCTGGGTCGCGGTCAGCGGCCCCTCGGCGCGCAGCCGGGCCAGCACCTTGTCGCAGGTTTCCTGGTGGATCTGGTGCCAGCGCACGCCCCTGGCCCGCAGCGCGCGGCGGCGGAAGGCGAAGTACGGCCATTGCTCGACCGGCAGCACGCTGGCCGCGTGCGCCCAGTACTCGAAGGCGGCGGGCATGGCGGCGTGCCAGTAGGCCTGCTCGATCTGCTGCCTGGGGACCGGACCGAGCCGCGCGTAGGCGACCAGCTCATGCGAGCGCGCCAGCACGCTGATCGTGTCCAGTTGCACGGCACCGACCTGGCGGAGCATGGCGCCAACCCCCGCCCGGGACCGGTTCCACGAATTCGCGCCCAGGAACCCCTGGGCGCACAGTGTCATCCGGCGGGCCTCATCGGGGGCAAGCGTCACCTCAGCCGCGGGACCGTCCAGACCCATGACCGACAGCGTAACCGGCGGCTGTGACATTTCCGGGCGCCCCGGAAGGCCGGCGGAGAAGATGAGCGAGGGGGAAAGCCGGATCGTTCGGGATAAATCTATTTAGTACCAGTCGTCCAGGATGTGCGCGGCCCCGGCCATGATGCAGCCGATGGCCGCGATCCCGGCGCCGGTCCAGAAAAGCCACCACTTCGGGCTGGGGACCATCGCGACCCCGCCGACGACGAAGCCGACGATGATGATCGAGACCGCCACCCAGGAGGCCGGCCGGCCGTGGTGCGCCTCGTGCCCGTACGACCCGCCCGTCTGCGCGTCAAGGCCGTGCGCTCCGGTGTTCCCCGCGGCGTCCGCCACAGTCCCCGATGTCGCCTGCTCGGTCACTCGTAGCTCCTCTCCTCGTTAAGGCTCCTACTATTCTCCCGGAAGTGCGAGACTAAGCACCAGCCGGCCCCTCTAGGCGCCGCTCACGGGGCTGCCGACCTCGCGGGTTCGCACGCGACTCGGTTTGGTGTCTCATCTCGCCTACGATGACATGTTGAGGCGGTGAACGGGAGCCGGATACGGTCACCGGCCATGATTGAGGTCAGACGATCCGCGAGGAGCGCGACGAGAAGTGCCACCCATCCTTGATAGCGTCCTTCGCGCCGGCGAAGGCAGGATCCTGCGCAAGCTGAAGCGGATCAGCGAGCAGATCAACTCCATTGAAGACGACTTCGTCGCGATGAGCGATGCCGAGCTGCGTGCCTTGACCGATGAGTTCCGGCAGCGGTACGCGGACGGCGAGACGCTCGACGATCTGCTGCCCGAAGCCTTCGCCGCCGTGCGCGAGGCCGCCAAGCGCACCCTCGGCCAGCGGGCCTTCGACGTCCAGCTGATGGGCAGCGCGGCGCTGCACCTGGGCAACATCGCGGAGATGAAGACCGGCGAGGGCAAGACGCTCACCGGTGTGTTCCCGGCCTACCTCAACGCGATCGCCGGCCAGGGTGTCCACGTCGTCACCGTCAACGACTACCTGGCCAAGCGCGACTCCGAGTGGATGGGGCGGGTGCACCACTTCCTCGGCCTCGAGGTGGGCGTGATCCTCGCCGATATGGACCCCCCCACGCGCCGCAAGCAGTACGCCGCCGACATCACCTACGGCACCAACAACGAGTTCGGCTTCGACTACCTGCGTGACAACATGGCCTGGCAGCTCGAGGATTGCGTGCAGCGCGGCCACAGCTACGCGATCGTCGACGAGGTGGACTCGATCCTGATCGACGAGGCGCGCACGCCGCTGATCATCAGCGGCCCGGCCGAGCAGAGCCCGCGCTGGTACACCGAGTTCGCCAAGATCGCCCCGCGGCTGCGCCGCGGTGAGGACGGCGAAGGCGACTACGAGGTCGACGAGAAGAAGAAGACCATCGGCATCATGGAATCGGGCGTCGAGAAGGTCGAGGACTGGCTCGGCATCGACAACCTCTACGACCCGGTCAACACGCCCCTGGTCAGCTTCCTGAACAACTCCATCAAGGCCAAGGAGCTGTACAAGAAGGACAAGGACTACGTCGTGATGAACGGCGAGATCCTGATCGTGGACGAGTTCACCGGCCGGATCCTGCACGGCAGGCGCTACAACGAGGGCATGCACCAGGCCATCGAGGCCAAGGAGGGGGTGGCGATCAAGGACGAGAACCAGACCCTCGCCACCATCACCCTGCAGAACTACTTCCGGCTTTACGACAAGCTGTCCGGCATGACCGGCACGGCCATGACCGAAGCCGCCGAGTTCCATCAGATCTACAAGCTCGGCGTGGTCCCGATCCCGACCAACAAGCCGATGATCCGCGGCGACCAGGCCGACGTCATCTACCAGACGGCCCAGGCCAAGTTCGAGGCGTGCGTCGAGGACATCGCCGAGCGAGTCCAGGCCGGGCAGCCGGTCCTGGTCGGCACCACCAGCGTGGAGAAATCCGAGATCCTGTCCCGGATGCTCAAGCGGCGCGGCGTCCCGCACGAGGTGCTGAACGCCAAGCACCACGAGCGAGAGGCCACGATCGTCGCCCAGGCCGGGCGGCGCGGCGCGGTCACCGTGGCCACCAACATGGCCGGCCGCGGCACCGACATCATGCTCGGCGGCAACCCCGAGTTCATCGCCGACGCCGAGCTGCACCAGCGCGGCCTGTCCCCGGTCGAGACACCGGAAGACTACGAGGCGGCCTGGCCGGAGGCGGTGGCGAAGGCCAAGCGCGCGGTGGCCGAGGAGCACGAGGAGGTCGTCGCGGCGGGCGGCTTGTACGTGCTCGGCACCGAGCGGCACGAGTCGCGGCGCATCGACAACCAGCTGCGCGGCCGGTCCGGACGCCAGGGCGACCCGGGCGAGAGCCGGTTCTACCTGTCGCTCGAAGATGACCTGATGCGGATGTTCAACTCCGAGCGGGTCGGGGCCATCATGGAACGGCTGAGCATCCCGCCGGACGTCCCGGTCGAGTCCAAGGTCGTGACCCGGGCCATCAGGTCCGCGCAGACCCAGGTCGAGCAGCAGAACTTCGAGATCCGCAAGGACGTGCTCAAGTACGACGACGTGCTGAACCGCCAGCGCAAGGTCATCTACGGCGAGCGCCGCCAGGTGCTCGAGGGCGCTGACCTGCACGAGCAGATCCGCGAGATGGTCGACGAGGTGACCGCCGGCTACGTCGTGGGCGCCACCGGCGAGGGCTATCCGGAGGAGTGGGATCTGGACAAGCTCTGGCGGGCCTTCCGCCAGCTGTACCCGGTCAGCATCTCCATCGACGACGTCATCGAGGAGGCGGGCGGCGACCGGGCCGGGCTCACCGGCGAGTTCATCACCGAGGCGGTGATCGCCGACGCCCAGTCCGCGTACGAGCGGCGTGAGCAGGAGTTCGGTTCGGAAGTCATGCGTGAGG
The DNA here is from genome assembly GCA_052144275.1 of Streptosporangiaceae bacterium. GTDB lineage: Bacteria > Actinomycetota > Actinomycetes > Streptosporangiales > Streptosporangiaceae > Palsa-504. The sequence goes on along the minus strand of JBKQQQ010000510.1, from coordinate 846 downwards.
TCGAACGCCGCGTGGTGCTGTCCGTGCTCGACCGGAAGTGGCGCGAGCACCTGTACGAGATGGACTACCTGCGCGAGGGCATCGGCCTGCGCGGCTACGGCCAGCGCGACCCGCTGATCGAGTATCAGCGTGAGGGCTACGACATGTTCAGCGCCATGATGGACGGGATCAAGGAAGAGTCCGTCGGGCACCTGTTCAACCTGGAAATCCAGATCCAGGAGAACCCGATCGTCGAAGAGGGCGGCGCGGCCGGTGGCATGCCGCCCGGCGCTCCGCCTGGCCCGGTCCCCGGTGCTGGCGCTCCCGGTGGTGCTGCCGCTCCTGGCGGTGGTGCTGCTGGCGGTGCCGCTCCCGGCGGTGCTGCTCCTGGTGGTGGGGCTGCTGGCGGTGCCGCTCCTGGCGGTGGTGCTCCCGGTGGTGCTGCTCCTCCTGGCGGTGCCGCGCCCGGCGGTGGTGCTCCCGGTGGTGCTGGTGCCGGCGGTCGTGGTGCCGGCGGTCGTGGTGCCGGCGGTGGCCGGGGCGCCCAGGGCGGGACCGCGGCGCCCAGGCGGGACGGTCGGGTCAGCGGCGCCCAGGCGCCCAAGCGGGACGGCCGGGCCAGCAGCGGCGCCCATGCCCGGCAAGCCGGAACCGCGCCCGAGGGCCAATCCGCGCCCATCCCGGCCGGGCTCGCCCCGCGTCGGCCGCAGCGGCTGCAGTACTCGGCCCCGTCCGTCGACGGCGGAACGCACGTGGAGACCAGCCAGGGCCCGGCCGGGAACGACGACTTCGCCCACGTCGGGCGTAACGATCCCTGCCCCTGCGGTTCTGGCCGCAAGTTCAAGCGCTGCCACGGCGACCCCCGGA
>JBKQQQ010000509.1:0-5542 GCA_052144275.1 Streptosporangiaceae bacterium | reverse complement strand
AGGACCGCGGGCAGGGGCTTCTGCGGGGATGGTGTCGATCCGGGCAGTGTCCGGGATGGTGAGGACGAAGTCGGCGCCGAACGCCGCGGCGGGGCTGAACGCTCCGGGCACGGATCGCGCGAGAGTTTCCTCTATGACTCGGATGCTGGCGGCGGCGGTAAAGGCGTAGGACTCGCCGGTTTGCAGCCACGCTTCGGCGGTGGTGCCGTCCGGGCCGGCGGCTCGCGCCCACCCGAATGACCGGTAGGCCGGGGGTCCCGCCGCGCCGGTATCGGAGGCCCGGGGATCGACGGCAGGATCGTCTGGTACGGGGGAGTACGCGGTGATGTCGGGGGCCCCGGTGGCCTGGAAGGCTGCTTCCAGGTCCCCCGTGGGGAAGGGCATGATGCGGCAGGGCCCGCCGGGCAGGATGATCGTTATGATGCCTGAGCCGAGCGGCTGGGGGTGCAGGTGGCCTGCCCGGCGGGTCCAGCCCCCGTAGGGGAGGTTGTCCCGTATGGATGCCGCGATGCCGGGGCCTTGCCGGGCGGTGGCGGCCCGGGCGGCAACTTCGAGGTGCTGGGCGCCGCCGACTGCGTCGCTGACGTAACGGGCTAGGCAGTTGGTGGCGACCACGCCGAACCCGGCTCCCGGGATGATCGTGACGCCGGCTCGCTGGGCGCGCTGGTCCAGGTCATAGAGGGTGCGGAAGACCTGAAGCTCGTTGCCGATGTCGATGTAGTGCACTCCTGCGGCCAGGCAGGCTTGCGCGAGCGGGGCTGCCGTGTGCAAGAACGGCCCGGCGGCGTTAAGGACCAGGTCCACCTCCGCCATCGAGGCGTTCAGTACGGCCGGGTCGTCCAGGACCAGAGCCAAGTAGGGCAGGTCGAGTTCCTCGGCCAGCGCGGCGATGGCGGGCGCGCTCCGGCCTGCGAGCAGGGGCCGGTGACCGCGCAGGTGCGCGTGCCGGGCGATCAGCGCGCCGGTGTGGCCGGCGGCGCCGTAGAGCATCCAGGACCGTGCCCCGTTCATGGCCGCTTCTGTCGTGGCTGCCCGCTGCCGGAGGTGACGTCCTGCTGCATCCTTGGCTCCCGGATTCCGAGGAGGAGGTCCCGGAACTTGCCGGGTTCTTCCAGATGCGGCGTGTGCGCTGAGTTGTCGAACCAGACCAGCCGCTTGCCCGGGGCCTGCAGCGTGCTTGCGTACCGCTGCGCCGCCGTGCCGGGCGCCACCTGGTCATGGCGGCCTTGCACCATGACGACGGGCACGTCGAGGCGGGGCAGGGTGCGGGCCAGGTCCATGCTGGCGAGCTCGGGCAGCAGCGCGGCCTGTGTCGTGCTGATACCGCGGACGGTCCGGAGGATGTCCGCGGCCGAGTAATCGGGTGAGCGCACCAGGCTGGCGACCAGTCCGCGCGCCAGGGTGGCGTAGGTTTCGCCGGTCGTGACCCCGCCGAAGTTGGTGGCCCAGCGGACCCGGGTGGCGAACTGTTTCGAGCGCAGGTGGGGGGGCGGCCCGATGGCCTCGAGCTGCCGGGTCGCGCGCCGGTGGCCGCGCTGGCGGGCGGTGCTGAGCGCGAAGTCGTAGGCACCGCTGCCGGCGGCGGCACCATCAATGTCCATTCCCACCGCCACCAGCGTCGCGACCAGGTCCGGGCGCTGTCCGGCGGCGTACGCTCCCAGCGTCGCTCCGAAAGAGAAACCGGCGACGTATGTCTTCCCGCCGAAGCGGTGCCGGAGGAATTCCAGGAGCGACACGGTGTCGCCCGTCATCGCCTCCAGGCTGATGCCGACCCGGTCCTTTCGCCTGCGCAGCGAGCGGCCGCAGCCGCGCTGGTCCCAGTAGACGACGGTGAAGGCCTGTTCCAGGCCGAGGAGGTGCCCGAAACGGGGCGCTTCGTTGATCATCGGCAGGCCGGGACCTTGCTGGATCAGCAGCAGCACCGGGTTGGCCGCGTCCGCCCCGCGAACCCGGATCCACTGCGTGGTGCCGCCGGCCTGGATTGCCTCGAGCGTATCGATTGCCATCATGGCTACGCTGTTGCCACCCTCGGAGCCAGCGGGCTGGACAGTGTGTCCCACTCGGCCTGGCTGACGACGATGTCGGCGTGGCTGAGTTCGGCGAGGCCGCCGATATGGTCCTGGTGGAGATGGGAGATGACCGCGGTCTTGACGTCGCCTGCGGCGTGGCCGAGCCGGTCCAGTCCGGCGCTGAGGGTCTCCTCCGGGCCGATCTCGAACCGGGCGAGGCGGTCGTACAGCACCCCGGTCATGCCGCCGGGGAAATAGCCGGGGTCGGTGACCGAGGCCCGGTCCTGCCCGGTGTCGAATAGCACCAGGCCGTCGCGGTGGTCGATGACGTAAGCGTTGATGGGCCGGGGCCCGGTCCAGCGCCGGGAGGCGAGCAGCCACCAGGCGGTCGGCCGCCAGGTCGACGCGAGGTGGTCGGGGCGGATCTGCACCTGGCCGGTGCTCACTACCGACACCCGCAGGATCGGGTCGGTCACGTTCATCTCAGTGTTCCTCCGGGATAGATTCCGGGTGGCTTCAGCCCGCTCCTCGGATCCGGCTGTCCCAGTGGTCGTAGTAGGGGCGTACGCCGAAGACCTTGGCCAGCGCCCACAGCGGGGGGAGCATGAGGTTCTGGGCCCAGATGGGCGGTGAGGTGACCCGGCTTTCGTGGCGGAAGTACCAGAAGGTGGCACCGAGCTGGAGCGGGTTCTTCGGCGCGCCCCTGGGCGTGGTCTTGCCGTCGGCCACCAGGCCGGCGAGGGCCTCGTGCCACTCCTTGGTGTGCAGGGCCGGGCGGAGCTCGACGACGCCGTCGATCTCGCCTGGTCCGGGGTTTCCCTCGGAGTGCGGGACACCCGCTGGGACGACGACCGTCTCGCCCGCTCCGGCCACGAGCTCCGCACCGTTAAGGGTGAAGTGGGCCTCGCCCGCCAAGATGGTGAAGCGCTCTTCCTGGCGGGGATGGATGTGCTCGGTGATCACGCCGCCGGGAACGCTGCGCCAGGTGAAGCGGACGAGCTGTCCGTCGCTGTCCTCGGCGAGGGCGGTGTAGGTGATCCACTCGCCGGTGGCGGGGTTGAAGAAGGGCCGGAACCCGGTCACGGGGCTGTCAGCCTGAGGCATGCTCATCGGGCCTTCGCGCTGAGCCGGGCTCGGCCCGGCGGGCGAGCGGGCCGCAGGCCCGCGAGGTCGTGGAAGCCGGCCGCGGCGGTGCCCAGGAGCACGACGCCGGCGGCTAGGCCCGTGGTCACGGCGAGCGCGGAGCCCGACATCGTGGCGACGAGGATGACCGGCCCGATGGTCAGCGCCCAGCCGACCACGCGGTACCGGGGGATATGGACCAGGTGGTCGAGCCAGAGCAGCAGCGGCCCGATCGTGATCACGATCGACGGCAGCACCCAGTCAGAGCGGCCCACAGCGATGACGACGACGGGCAGCACGAAAGCCGCCACCAGCTCGATCACGGTCGCCACGGTCACCGACCGCTCGATCCGCCTGGCCTCCGGGTCGGTCGGCCGGGGGGCCAGGCCAGCCGTGACCCTGATCGCATAGGAAAACACGCCGATCACGGCGACGGCAGACGCGGCGAGCAGGACTTCTCCGGCGAGTCCGCCGATGGCCAGGCTCGCCCGCGCCAGCCAGAAGGCGGCGAAGGCGGCCTGGATGAACCCGCCGATGCGCCGCACCCGCCTCGACCACGCCGCGGCCGGAGTCAGGTCAGCGGCGTTCAGAGCCGCCGGCTTCGGTGTCACGGGGATCAATGGAGTTGTCATGGCGTTTACCGCCTCCGGTTTGGTGGTCATGGCGTGCTCGGCCGGGTCCGGTACCAGGCGACGGTCGCGGCAATGGCGGCAGCCAGCGGCGTGCCGGCCACCCCGAATGTGGCCTGGTATTTGCTGGTGTCCAGGACGAACGGCTCGTCGAACTCATACGACATCTCGGCCAGTTCCCGCAGCATCGGGTTGACCAGTCCCAGGACGCGCACGGCCAGCTTGGGCACCGACCGGATGCCGACCCGGTGCCCGACCTCGGCGGCCACCAGATCCAGCAGCGCCCGGGTCGTGACGGTGGGCGGGCCGGGCAGGTGCCACACCTGCCCGGCCGCGCGGGCGTCGGTGCCGAGGGTGGCCAGCCCGGCGGCGATGTCGGGGACGTAGCTGTAGGTGTGCGGCAGGTCGGGGTTGCCGATGAAGTCGGCGCGCTTGCCGGCCAGGGCGTTGCCGAAGACCCGCTCGCCGAGCGTGGAGCCCTGGGTGACGCCCGGGCCGAAGAAGTCTGACGCCCGGCCGATCGCGACGCGGACCCGGCCGGCGTCGGCGGCGGCCAGCAGCTCGGCGGTCATGGCCGCCCGGGTGCGGCCCTTGACCGTCGTCGCGGCCAGCGGGAGGTCCTCAGTCATGGGCTTGCCGCCAGTCGGGCCGTAGCCGTACAGGTTCTCCAGGCACACCAGCAGCGCGCCGTTGCGCTCGGCGGCGGCCAGCACCCCCCGCTGCAACGGCGGGAAGCGCTCCGGCCACTGCGTATAGGGAGCGTTCAGGCACTGGTACACGACCGCAGCGCCCTTCGCGGCGTCGCTGGCCGCGTCAGGGTCGGTCGCGTCCGCCGCACGCCAGTCGATCCCGTCCGCCAGCTCCGGCGGCCGGTGCCGCGACACCACCCGGACCGTCAGGCCTTGTCCCGCGAGCACGGCGGCGAGCGCATGCCCGACCTGCCCCGTGCCGAAGACCACGTGCCGCCGGTCCTCACCCATTAGTGACTCCTGCGCGGCGACAGCCTCGGCGAGACCCATGCCCGCGGAACCGCCCGGCATCACAGCAGCCCCCGGGTTCAGGCCACGCCGGGCGTGAAGTGCCGACCGCATGCCAGCGGCCATGGTGACCTAGTGGCACCATGTCGTGGCACCGCAGGATGACCGGTGCGGAGACGCAGATCGCGACCCGCAAGCAAGAAGGTGCTGCCATATTCCACCTCGGCTTGGATGCGCGCTAGGCGCCGCCGAGGTCCAGAGCAGCCGGAATCTTGATGTCGTTTACACGCAGATAAACGAGCATTACTTCCTGTTCGCACGCTACGCCCGATCCGCCGGGCAAACAAGGGAGCCGGGAGACGGGGTACTCGTTGCGGCACTCCATCGGCAGAAAATCAAAGATCGACACTCATGTACCTCATCGCGGCGGAAGAGCATTTCTGCGGTCTGGCGAAGCCGGGTGCGGACTGCCTTCGGCCGGGGATTACTCGCGCTCGATCCTGCGCAGCCCGTGCGCGGGGGTCCACCACTCAACGACGAGCATCGTGGCCTTCTCGTTGAGGTGGGTGTGTACGACCTCGGCGATGTCGGCGTAGAAGCGGTCGCCGTCGGATCCCTCGGTGAGCGGCCCGGCACAGGTCGCCCGCCCGGAGATCTTCGCCTCACCCGGCCACTGCGCTTCCGCGCCCTCGACTGGGTCGATCGTTGCGCTGTGCAGTGCGAACCGCGGATCCCGGCCCAGATCCGCGCCCTTGCGCGCGTTCGGCATCGAGCCGAAGGCGAGCTCGCCGTCCTCGAAGGCCAC
>JBKQQQ010000508.1:0-8139 GCA_052144275.1 Streptosporangiaceae bacterium | reverse complement strand
ACGCCGTGGTGCCTGATTACGACCACTCGCCTCACGCTCAGCCTCCGCGCGTCCCGGCCGGCCCGTTTATGCAGCCGACCCGTTCATCAGGCGCCGAAGTATCGAAGCAGGCTCGGCGCAGCCGGTCTCACTGATTGTAGGTTCAGGCAATTTCCGCCCGCTTGCCGCCCGCGGCCGGGCTGATCTCCCGCAGCCGTTCCGGCCAATGGCGGTCGAGCGCGCTGAAAGAGGCGCCGCTGAAAGAGGCGGCCGACTGGATGGAGCGGTACCGGCAGTACTGGGACGCCTGCTTCGGCCGGCTCGACGCGCACCTGCGCTAGGTCGAGGCGGCGGCCGGCTAGGACGGGCCGTACCCGGCCTTGGTCAGCATGCGGCGGAGGTCGACCACCATCTGGGCATCGATGTCCTTACCCGCTGGCGGGTCGAAGATCGCTTTCTCGGACCCGACCGTGACGGTGACCTTGCCGTCGTGATGCACGGTGACCGTGCCGACCGCCTCAAGCAGCGACGTCACCGCGTGCCACTCGATGTTGCGGCTCGTCGGGTGCTGGAAGATCTGGTGCAGCGTGTTCCGGTGATGGTTGTCAAGGTGCTGTGACTCCGGCGAGGATGACATCCGTTGCTCCCTTCTGGCCCGACCTTATGTCCGGCCGGGCCGGGACACCGGAGGGGGTCCCTTGTCTCGCGTTTTCATCACCGGGTCGAGTGACGGCCTGGGCCAGATCGCCGGGCAGCTGTCCCGGTGAAGGGAACCGGGCACGTGCTGGTCGTTGGGGTAGACGGAGTCCGGTTCGACCTGCTCGGCCCGGACAGCACACCGTCGATCTGGGCGCTCGGCCAGGACGGCTTCCTGGCCCCGGTCCCCGTCGGGGAGACGACGCCGACCTGGTCCGGCCCGTGCTGGGCGACGATCGCCACCGGCACCGGGGTGGCCGGGCACGCCATCACCGGTAACGACCTGACCGGTCACCGGCTGGCCGATCACCCCGACTTCGTGACCATGGCCACCCGGGCGGGGCTGCCCACCCTGCTCGCGGTCAGCGGATGGCCGCCGCTGGCGCTGCCCGAAGACGGCGGTCCGCTGTTCGCCGAGGCCAGCAGGCGGGAGTTCGTCGCTGTGCCCGAGACCAGCCTGGCCTGGGACAGTACTGGCCAGGCTGGGGCCGGCCAGACCAGCCTGGCGACCTGGGATGCCGCCGACGAGGCCACCACCCGGCTCGCCATGGCCATCCTGGCCGAAGACGCTCCCCGGGTGTCGTTCGTCTACCTGGGCGGCGTCGACATCACCGGCCACGTGACCGGCGCGGGGGGCGCCTACCGGACGGCCGCCCGGGCCGCCGACCAGCGGGTCGGGAGGCTGATGGGCACGGTCCTGTCCCGCCGGTCCTACCAGCGGGAGAACTGGACGATCGTGGTGGTCACCGACCACGGGCACCTCGACGCGGGCGGGCACGGCGGCCGCGAGCCTGAGGTCACCACCGCGTGGGCGGCCGCCGCGTCCCGGCATCCGGCCGGGCGCCCCGCCGCTGATCACCCGCCAGGAAGAGGTGGCGCCGCTGGTCCTCGCGGCAGCCGGCTGGCCGCCAGGTCAAGCGTGAGCGCGCAGGCCAGGACGACCGCGGTGCCGACCGCGGCTCCCCCCACCGCGTCGGTGAACTGATGCGCGCCGATGGCGACCATTGCCGCGGCGACCGCGGCCGCGAGCAGCAGGGCCATGACGACCAGCAGCAACCGGGCGGCCCGTGGCACCTGGCGGCGCGGCGGATCGACGAGCAGGACCGCGCAGCTGGCCGCGAGCGCGAACATGCTGGTGGCATGTCCGCTGGGGAAGGACTGCCCGATCGCTACTCCGAGGTAGGGCTTGAGCACGTACTCGGTGAGGCCGGTGGCGCCGGGCACGGCGACGGCCGCCAGGGCGGCTCCGGTCCATCGATGGCTGGCGAGGCACGCCAGGACCAGGGCCAGGGTCATCAGCGTCACCGGCCCCAGCGTGCCGAGATCAGGCAGCACGTTGAGCAGCGAAGGGAACCGGCCCAGGGCGGACTGGATCCGTGGGTCGAACGCCGAATCCAGCCATTGCGGCAGCGCGCTGCCGACGCTGCGGACCCCGAGCACCGCTGTCACCGCCACGCAGGCGGCCAGCAGCGCGGCCGCCGCCAGGCGAAGCGGCCCGGGCAGCAGCGGCCGAGATGCCAGTTCGCGCCCGGACGCCGGCCGCGATGTCCCCCACCGCATCCGGTTATCGTATGCGGGCGCCGCGACCTGCCATGACGGCCGCTGCTTCAGGCGGTTCCGCCTGGCCGGCGTGAAGGGGTATGAAACGCCTGGCCTCGCCCGTCATCGCGTCCCGGTCGAGCCCGATGTCAAGAGGTAAGGGCCGGCCATCTCCGGGGCCACGCACCACGGCCGCCCGGGTCGACGCGGCGTGCCCTGGGCCGGTGGCCGGGTCTGGAGGCTGGTTCGTTCGGCCGGACGATAGAGCCCGGCCAGTGAAGAGGGACGGGCCAGGGGGTACGGGGGGCGGCGCCCCCCGTGCGCGAAGGACGTGGGTGGGGTCAGGGCACCGTCAGGACCCGCGGGCCGTCCTCGGTGACGGCCACCGTGTGCTCGACGTGAGCCGCCCGGCTGCCGTCGCCGCTGCGGATCGTCCAGCCGTCGTCGTCGATCCGATAGACGTCCTTGCCGCCGGCCAGGAACCACGGCTCGATCGCGATGACCAGCCCGGGGGCGAGCCGCCGGCCGCGCCTGGGCGCTCCTTCGTTGGGGATGTGGGGATCCTCGTGCATGGCCCGGCCGATGCCGTGACCGCCGAAGTCGGTGCAGATCCCGTAGCCCGCCGCGCGCCCGGCGGCGCCGATCGCCGCGGAGATGTCCCCGATCCGCGCGCCGGGGACCGCCGCGGCGATGCCCGCGCTAAGCGCCGCGCCGGCGGTGGCGATCAGGCGCGCGTCGGCCGGTCCCGGGGGCCCGATCGTGAAGGAGATCGCGGCATCGGCCGCCCACCCGTCAAGGGTGGCGCCGCTGTCCACGCTGAGCAGGTCACCCTCGGCGAGCCGGTACCGGCCGGGGATGCCGTGCAGCGCGGCGTCGTTGACGGAGGTGCAGATGGCCGCCGGGAACGGCGCCGGGGCGAAGCCAGGCTGATAGCCGAGGAACGGCGATACGGCGCCGGCCCCGGCCAGCACGTCCCGGGCGATCTCGTCCAGTTCGGTCAGCCGCATCCCGGCCTTCGCCTGGTCCTGGACGGCCGCGAGGATCTGCGCGACCACCTGCCCGGCGGCACGCATCGCCTGGATCTCTCCTGCTGTCTTGATCTCGACCACGGCTCAGCACCTCCCTTTGCGGTATAACTATACCGGTATTACTATCACGGTATGGTCCGACCGCCACTCACCCACCTGGAACACGCCCGCGGGGAACGGCTCGGCATGCTGCTGCGCGAGGCGCGCGGGCCGCGCAGCATGGCCGAGATCGCCGCCGTGTCCGGCGTTCCCGCGGAAACGCTGCGCAAGATCGAGACCGGCCGCATCGCCACCCCCGCCTTCTTCACCGTGGCGGCCCTGGCCGCCGCGCTCGGCCTGTCCCTGGAGGAGATCGTCCGGGCCTGCGCGGAACCAGCCGAGGCGCTCAGCGCCTAGCTGTTGCCTCGGCGTATTCGATTCTTGACGGACGGGATATCAGCCGTACGGCGGATGCGAGCGGGACGGCGCTAGTGCAGACTTAGATATCCGGGTTTTTACGGGGAATCCGGTTATCCGCCTCACGGGGGTGAAGCGAATGACGAGCATCTCGCTGGCCACGCTGGCCAGACGAGCCGCTGACCTGGGCGATCCGCTGCCGTGCAGAGACAACGCGCGGCTGTGGTTCTCCGATCGGCCTGCCGATCTCGAGCTAGCCAAGGCATCGTGCGGGACGTGCCCGCTGCGCGGGCCGTGCCTGGCGGGCGCGGTCGAACGCCGCGAGCCGTGGGGCGTCTGGGGCGGTGAGATATTCGAGAACGGCGTGGTCATCGCGCACAAGAGGCCACGGGGTAACCCAGGCCGGCGAGCGCAAGCCAGCTGACGCGCGTTCGCTCCCGGCCGGCCCGCTGCGCTAGCGGCCGCCGCTGATGACGAAGAAGCCCAGCAGGTCGGCCGCTGCCGCCTGGCACGAGAGCGGACCTGGGAGAAGCACCGCAGTCCGTTCGGCAGAAAGAATTTCAATGGGACGTTCGCGTCCATGTCCGCCGAGCAGATCACATCGGCATCGCGCGACATTACGATTGGGCCTAGCGGAACGTCCCGGATCCTACTTTCCGGTCGCGGCCTTGAACTTGACCACCAGTTCGGCAGGTACCCGGCCGCGGTCTTTGACATCGATGCCTTGCGCCTTGGCCCACTCGCGGACCTCGGTGGTGTTCAGCCCATTCGCCGACGCTCTGCGTCCGGTGCGGGCTGGCTGCCGGGCACCGCCTCTGGCTCGGCGGGCAGCGCTCACGTAATGTGCCAGTGCGTCCCGCAATTCCTGGGCATGAGCGGCGTTCAGGTCGATCTCATAGTCGGTGCCGTCTAGCCCGAAGCGGACGGTACCGTCAGCCTCGCTGCCATCGAGGTCATCGACGAAGAGGGTTTGCACCTTCTGGGCCATGCTTGCTCCGTTCCTCCGGCTGATCTGTGATGCATCAGCGTAGACAATCCAGGCCTCGTAAACGTGTAACCACACCGATGTGCCCGATTTCTCAAGGCCCGGCATAACCGACACGACACCCTGCGGCCGGGTCGGGGTGTGTTCATTAACGGCGTTCCGGCGGTTAGTGAGGTGAGAGCGGATTAGAAGTGCGACGACGCGATGGACTGCGGTCGCCTGGTGTGGGTACTCGAACGCCTGGAGTGGGTGCTCGAACGCCTGCTGATGGCGATCGAGCAAGCCTATACAGGCGAACCAACAGCGAGAGCCATGCTTTAGCTAGCCTCGAAGCGAGATGAACCCCCGGGTGAGTCTCGCCCCTTTTAGTACTCCGTGTCCACACCGGGTCCGGCCGCCCGCCACGAGGCTCGCTGACGAGATCGGCGTCAGTTATTTCGCCGCAGGCCTGTCGATTTCGCGCGATCCGTCCGACGTAGAGATGTACGAAGCAAGCGACGAGCTTGAAGGGAGAGCTGTCATGGCTCAGTACGCGGTCCTGATCTACGCCCACGACTCTGCCCACGCCCCTGACGCGACGCCTGAGGACACCGAGTCCTGCGACCGGCACTCGGACGAGCTGGCCCAGGGCGGTTCGATGATCATGGCGTACGCCCTGACGCCCAGGGACATGGCGACGTCGATCCGCGGTGACACCATTACGGATGGCCCGTTCGTGGATTCCAAGGAAGTCATCGCCGGCTTCTACGTGATCGAGGCGCCCGACCTCGATGCGGCCCTGGCCATTGCCCGTCTCAACCCTGTGGTCGCCGACGGCGGCGGTGTCGAGGTCCGGCCGGTCCACAGCAGCTTCGTGAAGCGGGAGGAGCAGACGACGACGTGACAGACGTTGCGACCGTCAAGGCTGCGATCGCGGACACGCATCGTCGCGAGTGGGCCAGGGTGCTCGCCGCGACGGTGCGCGTCGCGCGGGATCTGGATCTTGCCGAGGAGTGCGTGCAGGAGGCGTACGCCGCGGCCCTGGAGGCCTGGGTCAGGGGCGGCATCCCCGGCAACCCGGCCGCCTGGCTCACCACTACGGCAAGGCGGCGTGCGATAGATGCGATACGACGAGAGCGGGCGTTGCGTTCCAGGCTGCCCTGGCTGGTGGAGCCCGAAGACGCAGCCGGTGAGGTCACCATGCAGGAATCGATGACGCAGGACGCCGGAGACCCTGACAACGCCATACCGGATGAGCGACTGCGCCTGATCTTCACGTGCTGCCACCCGGCCCTGGCCCAGGAAGCCCAGGTGGCACTCACGCTACGACTCCTCTGCGGGGTCCCGACCGCAGATATCGCACGGGCGTTCCTGATCTCCGAGCCGACCGTGGCGGCGCGGGTTACCCGGGCGAAGAAGAAGATCTCCGCCGCGCGGATCCCCTACCGGGTCCCCCGGCCCGCCGAGTTGCCTGATCGGCTGCGTGCGGTGCTCGCCGTGATCCACCTGCTCTTCACTACCGGCCACACGGCGCCGTCGGGCGCATCACTGGTGCGCGCCGAACTGGTGGACCGGGCCATGCACCTGGCCCGGATGCTGCGCGAGCTGATGCCCGACGATACCGAGGTGCGCGGGCTGTATGCGCTGCTGCTGGTTACCGATGCGCGGCGCGCGACCCGCGTTGACGCCGACGGCCGGCTGGTACGACTCAAGGAACAGGACCGGTCGCTATGGGACCGGTCCGCGCTTGCCGACGCCTGCGACATGATCGTCGACTGCCTGCGCGCCGGCCCGCCCGGGCGGTACGTGCTGCAAGCCGCGATCGCATCGCTCTATGCCGAGGCGTCAACCTACGACCAGACTGACTGGCCGCAGATCGTTGCCCTGTACGACAAACTGCTGGAGGTGTGGCCGTCACCAGTCGTGGCGCTGAATCGCGCCGTGCCACTGGCGATGGTCTCCGGACCGGAGGCTGCGCTCGCTGAAGTCGAGAAGCTCGAACGAGACGGGCGTCTATCGGGATACCACTACCTACCCGCGGTCAAAGCCGACCTGCTCAGCCGAATCGGCCGTACCGGCGAGGCTGCCGACTCCTACAGGCAGGCGTTCGACCTAGCCGCCAACGAAGCCGAGCGTGCCTTCCTCGCCGAGCAGATCGCCGATCACCGGTGACGACGGTGGGTTCATGGCACTGCCGGAGCAGTTCGGCCGTGTCCTCGACCAGGTGCTCACTCAGCAGTGAAGCGTCAGGGCTCGGTAGCGTCCTGAAGGACGGCGGCGATGTCGTCTGCCGTGTCGAGTTGTCCGGAGGCGACGTTCATGACCAAGTCGTAAGCCGCATCTCCGGCGGTCTTGCCTCAGCCGGCCTGTCCCCGGGAGATGGCGGCGGCGAGGGTGTTCATCGCGGTGACGTGATCGGCCAGCGCGGCGGTGGCCTCAGTCAACCCGGTGCCGGACATGCCCGCCGGCAGCGCCGTCACGGCCTGCCTGAGCGAGGCGGCTGCCTGCGTGACGTACTGGCTGGCCAGGCCGACCCGTGCCGCGGTCACGACGCTGGCGGGCGCGCCCGGGCCAGTGGCCTCGGTGAGCACGGCGGCGGCCTGGCAGAGCCGGTCGACCCCGGCGTGTACCTGGTTGATGATGATCTGCGCCGCCACGTCAGCGTTCGCGGTGGATGCCCCGATGGCGGCGCGGACGCTGCTGGCGGTGTCGCTGATGACGGTGAAGAGCTCCGCGTAGCCGGCGGCGAGCTGGGTGGCGGGGTCGCCGCCAGGCCCGGGAACCGGGTGCAGCCCGCCCGGGCCGAGCTGGAAGAGCTGCCCGTCGGCGAGGTTGCCGACCAGGTCGTTCCAGCCCCACCCCTGGCCGGCCTGCGGCAGCGGAGGAGCAGGCCAGTGCGCCTGCCACACCGAGCGCCCGAAGGTCGACAGGTACAGGCCGATACCGTCGGCGGCGGGCGTGCGGGCGAAGAACAGGTGGGACGAGTGCGGCCGCTTCGGCAGCCCGGCCGAGGCGGGGGCCCAGGTTCCGCCGATCGCGGGGCTGAAGAAGACGCCGGCGTCGGTCGCGATATAGATGCCGCCGAAGTCATCGACGTCCAGCCCGAAGACGTTGTCCTGCGGCGGGACACTGCTACCACTCGTCAGCTGGCTCCAGCCGGTTGCCGCGTCGTAACCCAGTAGCTGCCCGCCGGTCACGGTGTTGTAGCAGGCCAGCAGCGTGCCGCTGGGGTGCACCGCCAGCCTGCTGATGATGGGGCTGTTGTTACTGTCATCGCCGCCGGGCACCAGCGGCGGCGGGTCGGGCAGCTGGGTGATCGCGGGCGGAGTGGCGGTCAGGTCGATACGGTGTACGTAGGTATGGAATTGCTTGTTGGCCAGCTGCTGCTGGACGCCGGCGTAGAAGGTGGTGCCGTCGGCGGAGGTCCAGACCGCCGCGACGGTGCCGTCGAGGTTGTCGCCCTTGCCGGTGGAGGTGTGCCCGATGACCGCGTATATCCGCCGCGGATCGGCCGCGCAGCCGGCCAGCGACGACCGT
>JBKQQQ010000507.1:0-5223 GCA_052144275.1 Streptosporangiaceae bacterium | reverse complement strand
CGCCTCGTGGGCGGGCGTGCCCGTCATTGGCACCGCCGCCCTCGGGGCTGCCGCCGTGGCGGCCAGCCAGGGGAGGCTGGACCTGGCGGCGGTGATCGTGGTGGCCGCCGTCGCGGGTGAGGCTGGCGGGCTCGGCGGCTACGCCATCGGCCGCCGCTGGGGCCGCCGGCTGCTGGAACGTCCCGGCCGGCACCAGGCGCGCCGGGAGAAGATGGTCCAGCGGGGCGAGAGGCTGTATGCCAGGTGGGGCTGGCTGGCCGTGTTCTTCACCCCCGCCATCGTCTCCGGCACGGCGAAGATGCGGCCGTATCAGTTCGCCTTGTGGAATCTGCTGGACTCCCTCGGCTGGGCGGTGTCGGTGGCAGCCAGCGCCTACGGGGTGGGCCGGCTCGCCACGGGCCACCACACCGGGCACGATATCGCCATCCTGATCATCGGGCTCAGCGCCGGGGCGCTCGTCACCGTCGCCGCCGTACGCCGTCACCGAACGCGCGCGGCCCGGTCTGTTCGCGCCGCAGCCAGCGGGCCGCCAGATGATCCCTCGTGACCAGGTGATCACCACGCCCCGGTAACCGCCGCGGTCACCTGTGCTGCGCCCGGGCTGCCATGTCTGGCGGCAACGAGTCCGCCAGATCAGCTATCCCGCTCCATCGGCGTGCCCGGCCACCTCGAGGAGACCCGGGCTCCCGCGGTACGCCTTTATCTCCAGCGCCCGTCCCCCCCGTACCTTCACGCAGAGCCCGGGCAAGTGCGGATCCACCAGATAGGCGTCCTCGATCACCGTCGTCTGGGCGGGGAAGCGGCCGAACCATCCGGCCATCGCCGCCGCCAGCCGGTCCGGGAAGATCCAGCGCATCTCCAGGCTGCGGACTCCTGCGCCGTCCCAGCTCCCCGGCGGCGCGGCCGTCATCGTCCGCGCCCGGGAACAGGCCGTGCGGCTACCGCCAGCGCCAGTACCGCCGCCGTGGCGAGTGTCACTTCTTCGCGCGGTCGGCAAACTGCGGCAGCGTCCGCTCGATCTCGGCGGCCTGGCAGGCCTGGCGTTCGTGCATCACGCCGTAGGTGAAGGTGTCCTCCCCGGCCGCCCGCGCCTGGCCGGCCAGATCGCGCAGCACCGCCCGTGCGACCACGCTGTCGTGATGGTCACCGAGCAGTTCCTGCAGCTTCTTCGCGCCGGCGGCCTGCCGCCTGGCCTTGCCGCCGAGCGCGGGCAGGGCCGCTTCTGCGGCGTACCGTGCCCGCTTGGCGGCTTTGCGCGCCTCGTGGATCGCCGCGTCCCGGTCTTCGGCCGCAGCGTCTTCGGCGGCAGCGTCTTCGGCGGCAGCGTCTTCGGCGGCGGGCACGGCCGCCAGGGCCCGCCGCAGCCGTCGCGCCGCCCGCCGGACCGGCTTGGCGAGTACCTTGCCTGCCTCGCCTTCCGCCAGCGGGGTCAGAGGCGGATCAGCCAGCAGCGCGTCCAGGTCATCGAGCAGGCGGAGGTAGCGCCGCCCGTCGAGGGCACGCAAGGCGGCCTGGCCCGCCCGGGCGAGCTCGGCGGTGAAGTGCCCGGTGAGGCGATCCTCGACCGGCCCTGCCACCAGGGCGGGCGGAAGAGCGGAAAGCCCGGCGGCGAGCCGGGCCAGCAGCACCTCGCCGTCGCGGGCCTGCCCGAGCTCGGCCGCGAGCCACTTCAGCTCGTCACACAGCGGCCGGGTCGCCTCCCGCTCGATGATCTGGCCGAATGCCTGCAGCGCGCTGCGGGCCCGGCGGGTCGCCACCCGCATCTGGTGCACGGCGTCTGGCTCATCGCGGCGGACCAGGGGGTCATAGCGCGAGATGGCCTGCACTTGGTGCCGCAGGTAGCCGAGCACCACCTCGCCCGCGGGCGAACGCGCCGTCAGCGGCGATCCCGGCCCCGTCCCGGCGTCGGGCAGCTGGTCGCCCAGCGCCCGCTGCAGCTTCGTCACCGTGGCGGCAGGCCGCGCACCGGCCTCGCGCAGCCGCGCGTCGATCGCCTTCAGCAGCCCGGGGTCGCCGGTGACCATCTCGACCTCGATCTCATCCCAGCAGGTGGCCGCTGATCCGTTCACCGGCTCGGCCGACACGTGGTCGGCCGCGATCTCGGCCAGTGTCCGGCTGGCCTCGTCGAGCAGCCGGAGCACGCCGCGGCCGGTCCGCATGCGCACCACCGGCGCCAGCGCCGCGCCCCGGGCACGGGCGCGGACCAGGCCCGCGAGTTCCTTCGGCACCTTAGCGGAGGGTGCGGCCACGGGCAGGCGTATCTCGTCCCGGGTGCCGGGGCCGGCGGGCAGCTTCAGGTGCCAGCCCGCGTCCTGGCCGCCGGTGCGCCGCCGCAGCGTGACACCGGCCCGGAGCAACCGCAGATCCTTGGTGTCGTAGTAGACGGCGTCGAGGATCTGCTCCTGTCGCGGGGCGACGGCCGCAACTCCCGCCACGCCGGTCATGGCTGCCACGGCATCCAGGGCGGCCGGTCCCGCCTCGGCCAGGTCATATTTCCGCTCGATCTCACGGACGACGGTGGCCATGTCCTTGGTCACCAGCTCGTCCGCGCGGCCGGCGATTCGCGCGGTTGAGTAGCCTGCCGCCGGTGGTGCTCGGCGTGTCTTCCGTAGGCGGCGATGCCCGCCGCGATCGGGTACGGCCCGCGGATCCGCTGCAGTTCAGGTGATACGTGGCGGTAATCAAGGTCGGGATCGTCGCCGCAGTAGCAGCAGATGAGCTCGTACACGTCGGCGTAGCCGCCTTGCGGCTGGCCGTCGGCGATGCGGATGGGCTGGCGCCGCAGGACCAGCGTCCAGCCAGGCCCGGGCTGCCCGCCAGTTATACCTCCTGCGGTGGCTGGGAGGGGAACGCGGCGCTGAAGGTGACCGTGCCGGTCATCCTGAGCCCGCGCTTCGCGGCGAGGCATCATCGATGCCCTCCTCTCATTCACGATCGGCCCACGCACCGCGCTGCCTGACCCAGGGATCGCCGTCAGATTCCTGGACCAGGGCCGCCAGGGAAGCGGCGGCCAGGGGGCCGCAGCAGGGTAGCGAGCCCGCGCGATGAGGTTTCCCGAGTTCCCAGAGGAGGAACAGGGCAATAAGTCCTTTATCCGCGATCGGCACGGCTATGGCCCGCGCAGCGACGGCGATGCGTACTGGTACAGGCCTGCGCCCTTCGCTCACCCCTCCGTTCATTTATCGTTCCATCCCAGCGCGCGAAGCTGCCTGCCGCAATATCCCGATGGGATGATTTCCTGGCCTGGCAGGAACGGGGCCGTGCGGGACCTTGGCCTCCTCAGCATGTGAGACAGGTCTTTCATCCCGTTGGGCGCATGCACCTGCGGGCCGAACAAGGCGGGATCGAGGGAACCTGCCCTCGGCGCGCAGCTGCGCCACCGATGGGCAGCGCGGCTGGCAGCTCGGGACTGACGGCGGTCGGAGCCGCGGCTTTCTTGATGCCGTCGCGGAGCTCCTGCGCGCCTGTGAGGTAGATGTTGCGCCAGGTCCCGGCTTCGGCCTGGTAGCCGAGCTGCTCGAAGCAATCGGCGAGCAGCTCGCGGGCCTGCTGGTTGGCCAGGTCGGCGAACACGACGTGGTTGACCGCCTCGGCCACCCAGCGGTACTCGCCTTTTTCCATGTCTTTCCGGGCTCTGGCCAGCATCGCGGCGGCTCCGCCCATGTACTCGACGTAGCGCTGGCTGGCGGAACTGTCCCAGGACATCGACCAGGGCAAGGTCGTCCCCCCCGGGCATCGCCGACACCGAGGCGCAGCGCAGCGGCCAGTAACCGGCGCCGCGCTCACCAACTGCTGGCGGCAGCGGCCGGCGGCTCAGGCGGCCTGAGTTCACCCGCGCCGCCGTTCGTTGACCGCTGGCCCTGGGCGGCGAACAATGCAAAGGTGCCCCTCGGATTCTTCGCGCGCGAGTGGGAGCGCACCTGCACCGAATGCGGCTACACCTGGCGGGTACCGCGGTCGATCGCGCGCCGCGGGATCCGCGGGATGTCCGCGATGACCGTTCTCGGCAGTGCTGCCGGAGCCCGGCGCAGTCCGGCCGGCAACGTCGAGCTCAGGTCCGGCCTCGCGGCGCGCACCGAGACGATGGAAGCCTTCCGCATCTGCGCGCGATGCGGCGTCGATCACTTCACCCAGCGCCCGGTCCGGCGCGGTAGCTAACAGCTTCGCCACGAAAGGGTCGCCATGCGGGTCATCGCGGACGCCGGGACGTACACGCCGCCCGAAGGCGGCGACCCCAGCCACTGGGTCGTGCACGCCAGCAGCGATGACCTGAGCCTGGGCACGTACTCGATCCCCGCGGGCGGGCTCGACGACCAGACCCCGCACACCGAGGACGAGATCTACGTGGTGCAGGCCGGCCGGGCCACGCTGGTCACGCCCTCGGGGACCGCGGCGGTAGGGCCGGGCAGCGTGGTGTTCGTCCCGGCCGGGGAGGCGCACCGGTTCACCGACGTCACCGAGGACCTGGCCCTGGTCGTGGTCTTCGCCCCGCCGTACGGATCACGGGCGGCCCGCTGAGGTGGCGGCCGTCCGGAATAATTGGCCCGAACGGACCACGGTGGCAGCCTCCTCGATGCCGCGGCGCGCCAGCTCGTCGGCGCGCTCGTTGCCCGGATCGCCCGCGTGACCCTTCACCCACAGCCAGGTGACCTCGTGGCGGCTCATCGCCTCGCTCAGCCTGCGCCACAGGTCGTCGTTCTTGACCGGCTTCTTGGCCGAGGTCAGCCAGCCGTTACGCTGCCAGCCCTTGATCCACTTGGTGATCCCGTCGAGCAGGTACTTGCTGTCGGTGTACAGGTTCACGGTGGCCGGACGCTGCAGCGCCTCGAGCGCCTGGATGGCCGCCATCAGCTCCATCCGGTTGTTCGTGGTCAGCGGATCGCCGCCGTAGAGTTCCCTTTCCGTGTCCTTCCAGCGGAGCACCGCGCCCCACCCGCCCGGTCCGGGGTTGCCGCTGCACGCGCCGTCTGTGTAGATCACGACCTCGGTCATGCCGGAAGGTTACGCCCTGCCGGACCCCGGTGACGCAACCCTCGCGGTGGTCGGCCGGGCGGTAGGCCCGGTGTTCCGGCGGTGATTTGCTTTGTACGCCGGGAGTTCATATGGTTAAGAACACCGACGCGGGGTGGAGCAGTTCGGTAGCTCGCTGGGCTCATAACCCAGAGGTCGCGGGTTCAAATCCCGCCCCCGCTACCAAGGCCAGAGGCCCTTTCTCGAACAGAG
>JBKQQQ010000506.1:0-2807 GCA_052144275.1 Streptosporangiaceae bacterium | reverse complement strand
CCAGAAGCTGTTCGTGATCTGCTGGATGGTCATCGTCACCATGCTCGTCCTGGCGACCCTCCGGCTACCGCTGATCTTCACGGCGCTGTTCACGCTCGTCGATGTCACGCTGCTGCTGAACCTGCTTGGGCTCATCCAGAGCTCGGCGAACCTGACGAAGGCCGCCGGGTGGGTCGTGATGGCCTTCGCGGCTCTTGCCGTTTACCTCTTCTTCGGCTCGGCGTCCCACGCCACCGGAGGAAGGGAATTCCCGCTGGGCAAGCCCATCCTGCGCACCTGACACACGGCCGGACCCGCACTACCGCCAACATCAACGAGAACAATCGGAACCGGCCGCTGATGAGCCTAGGCGGTTTGGGCGATCAGCCGTCCGGAGCTCACGGCCGCGGTGAACGCGTCGTAGTCTCGCTCGTTCTGGTCGGCATAGGCCGTGGAGAAATCCGCGATCGCTTGGTCGAACGTGTCTGTTTTGCCGAGGTAGGAGGCGATCGCGATCCGGTCGCCCCAGCGGGCGTGCGCCCGGGCCAGTGTCGCACCGCAGATGCGCGCGTACACCGCGGCCCCGGGCACGAGTATCCTCTCCACGTCCGCGCCGCCCTTCCAGTCATGGAACTGCCGCACGTAGTAGTCGCGGGTCACGCCGTCGAGCCCCTTGATGCGCTGCCATCCCAGGAAGATGTCGGTCGCCGCCTGCATCAGCCGCTGGCCCATGACGACGCGCTGGCCGTGGTGAGGGTAGGCGCTACGGCCCAAGTACCGCTCAAGTACCGAGACCTGGGCCTCCTTCAGCTGCAAGAACAGCGGGTCATTGGTGTCGCGGCCGAGCAGGAGCGAGCAGGAGCAAGATGTAGCACCGGGTCCCCACGCTTCCCACGCCCACCACCTTGCGGGCCGCGTGGACATAGCGGAACTCCTCCAGCGGATGGCCTTGCTGCCCCAGGGTCCGCCGGTAGGAACTGAGCAGCTTCTTGATCAGCGGAGCAGGATCCTCCCACTCAGATCCCGGCACGATCAGATCCTCGATTGGCACGATCAGCGGCGGATCCGCGACGATCCGCAGCTCGCCTTCGACCTCTCTCGTCCGCCTGGCGAACACGCGGGTGCTGTCATGTGTATATGCCTCTTCCACATGACGCTGGGCCCGGCGGGCTTCCTTTTCATCCAGCCGCTTGACGCGCACCTCCCTGCGGACCAGGTTGAGCAGCATCCCGGCGTCCAGTTGGTCGTACCAGGCGCCCAGGGTCGGCAGCCCGGCAGCCCGGCGCATCCGGTCCCGGTATTCGCTGACCCCCGCCGTGACGATGGTGCGCCGGTCGTCGGGGGAGAAGCCGCGAAAGCGCCCCATGATCTCGAAGCTAGCCGCCATCCGCTTCACGTCCCACTCCCATGGGCCAGGAAGGGTCTCATCGAAATCGTTGATGTCGAACAGCAGGCGCCGCTCCGGCGTGCCGAACACGCCGAAGTTCGACAGGTGCGCATCCCCGCACAGCTGGACCCTCACCCCCGACACCGGGGTCGCCGCCAGATCGGCCGCCATGATCGCCGCGGCGCCCCGGTAGAAGGTGAACGGTGACACCAGCATCCGTCCGTAGCGGATCGGCACCAGTTCGGGGACCCGGCTTACCGCCTGCTCCTCCAGTACGGCGATCGGATCAGGGCGATCCGGCGCCGCCTCCCACCGGCCATGGACCGACCTCGGCACCTCGCTGCGGGCGACCCGACCTCGCGCCACCCGCTCTTCCGCCGTCAGGTGCGCGCGCCTCCATGTCGGCGCGAACGAAGGCTGCGACGCCTCGGTGGGTTCGGTCGCGGCGGTACGTGCGTTTGTAGCCATGTCGGCCTCGATCGGTGTCGCGAATTCGTGATCAAGAGAGGGGCCGTTCGTCCGGATATCGGCGGCCCGCTGCCTAGCTGCCGAGGTCCTTGGCCTTCTGCGCCGCAAACTCCTCGTCTGTCAGGATGCCCCGCCCACGGCGGACCGCGAAGCCACCGTAGCCAAGCCGAACCGTGCCGGTATCACCCGTGACGGGTGGCCCCGTAGGGCCGCTGGAATATCACGATGAACACGGGGAGGTGCCATGTGCTGTCCTCCTGCGAGTTGAGCCATTGCCGCCGAACGTCGCTGGGGAGTGTCGTGGCCGCGCTTACCACTGCGGTGGACCGAGGCGCTAGGCCGAGGCTATGAGCGACCGGTCCGTGACCTCGGGCAAGCCGCCCCTCGCTGCCAGGATAGAGACAGAGAAATCCCATCCGCTGCCGTGGAAGGCGGTGGCCAAGCGCGCCGCGGTGGTCCTCGTCGCCGGGGTCTCCCTCTACCTCGTGTTCCCGGCGATCACCGAGGTACTCGCGTCCTGGCCGCGCCTGTCGACCCTGGACCCCCGGTGGTTCGCCCTGGCCATCGCGGCCGAAATCGCCCATTTCACCTGCACGTTCGCGCTACAGCGGCTGGCGCTGCGGACCAGGGCATGGTTCCCGGTCATCACGTCCCAGTTGGCCGGCAATGCGATCACCCTGATCATGCCGGGCGGCGCGGCGGTGGGCGCGGCCTTGCAGTTCCGGATGCTGGCGACCAGCGGGAGCGACACGGACTCGACCGTGGGCGGCCTGGCGTCGTTCTCCCTCCTCGGCGTGGGGGGCCTGCTGGCCCTGCCGGTCTTCGCTCTCCCGGTCATCCTGCTGGGCGCGCCCACCAACCGGGGCCTGGTCAACGCGGCCGTCCTCGGGGCGGTGGGGTTCGTGATCTTCGCCGCGCTCGGGGCGGTCGTCCTGACCTACGACGCGCCGCTCCGCTGGGCTGGCCGGGTGGC
>JBKQQQ010000505.1:0-4968 GCA_052144275.1 Streptosporangiaceae bacterium | reverse complement strand
TGGACATCCCCGGCGGCCTGGCGCCCCGCGCCCTGCGCGACATCCAGGTGGGGCAGGCCACGGGCCGGTTTACGGTTGCCGATGCCGAGATCGCGCTCAGCGCCGCGGCCGGCGGCATGCTCGGGCTCTTCCGGATGCGCCAGCGGCACCCGGAACGCGTCACGGAGACCACCGTCGATCAGCTCGCCGAGGCCGAGCTGCGCCTGCTCGGCGTCCCCGCCGGCGAAGCCGCACGCCTCGCCGCCCTCCCGCTCCCTCCCACTGACACCTGGTAACAGCCGCGACGACGCCGCCGGCCGCATCCGGTCAGCAACCCCGGGTGGCCGCGGGGGCCGGCCGATGAGCCGAGCCGCGCTCACCGACTACGTCGCCGCACTGATGTGGCAGGGCCAGGAGCCGTGCAATTGGTTTTGGGGCGGTACAGGAGATCACCGGCTGACCGCCCGCCACGACACGGGGCTGAGCCTCACGCAAGACTTGGTGAGCCGACATCACATGGTTCTTGCGATTCGCGCCACCCGATCCCGAGGTTGAGCGCAGGCCGCTCCACCTGTCAGTGCACAAGGGATCGCCCCATCGTGAGATCTTCCGCCGGCAAGATTTGCCCGGTTCGATTATCTGCTCCGTACCGGCACGGACCTGGCCAGCACGCGGCGCCGCTGGCCCGGCGTCAGCGCCCCCGGCCCTGCCCTGGGAGGCCCGCCCGGGCGCACGCCCAAGCGCCCAACGCGCTGACCACGGTCTGCCTGCCGCATCCCACATAGGCACTGTCTCGTCTGTCCTCGCCAGGTCGTACTGACTAACTTGGCCGTCGCCCATTCGTGATGAGAGCATGTAGGCGGTGAAGTGATCCTTGTTCTCGCCGTCGTACTGTATATCGAGGGTCTTGGCCGAGCCTGGAGGCCGCGAATGCGAATGGGCAGGACTGCGGGCAGTACGCTGCGCGACAGGGTCGACGGTGCCGATCAGGCCATCATGGCCCGCCTTTCCGCCGAAAGCTCGCCGATGCTGGATCGCTTCCTGCCCACGCTGAGCCGGTCCGCCGATTTCTTCGCGTTGTGGATCGGCATCGCCGCGGCGCTAGCGGCCAGCAACGACGAGCGGGGCCGCCGGGCGGCCCTGCGGGGTCTGGCCGGCATGGCTATCGCGAGCGCGGCCAGCAACGTCCTCGCCAAGGGCCTGGTGCGCAGGCCGCGCCCGGCCGGCGAGGTGCCGCCGGCCCGCCGCCCGGGCCGGACGCCGGTTACCAGCTCGTTTCCGTCCGGGCACGCCGCCGCCGCGGCCGCCTTCGCCACCGGCGTCGGGCTGGAGATGCCGGCGCTGGCGGCGCCGGTCGGGGCGCTCGCGGTGGCCGTCGGCGTGGCCCGGGTCGTGAACGGCGTGCATTACCCGTCCGACATCGCCGGGGGATGGGTAGTTGGCGTGGGCGTAGGGATGCTGACGCTCCGGT
The DNA here is from genome assembly GCA_052144275.1 of Streptosporangiaceae bacterium. Lineage (GTDB taxonomy): Bacteria > Actinomycetota > Actinomycetes > Streptosporangiales > Streptosporangiaceae > Palsa-504. The sequence continues at coordinate 3,518 of JBKQQQ010000505.1, read as the reverse complement.
GGTGGCCGCTGCGCCGGTCCGAGCGCGCGGCCGCGGCGCGGCCCGGCCGCGAGGCGCCCGCCGGGAGGGACTCGTCCTGGTGATGAATTGCGGCGGGCACGACCTCAGATGAGCTGTTGGTCTACCGTCCGGACGAGTCAGCTTGAAATCCGGGTTGGGTCTCGCTGCCGACCTGCTGCCGACCCTGGCGGCATTCTGCCCAATACGATGCTCTGGCCACGCGGCGGAGCGTCAGAGGGTCTGGCGAGTAGCCGCAGGAACCGGAGTACACATGACGTTCCGCGCCAAAGTCCCCGCATGTGCTGTTCTCGCCGCGGGTCTTGTGATTATGCCTGGCTGCGCACGGGGTCGGTGTCGCGGTGGATGCCGACCGCGGCGTATACCTGGTGATCGTGGGTACCGCTCTCGCCCTGGTCCTTGCCGCGTGGGGCCTCACGTTCCTGCTGGGAGCCCGGGCGACGGCGGTCCTTGCCGTACTGGGCTACCGGCTGGTGAGCTACTGGCTGCCGCTGCCTGCCGGTGCCGTGGCCTACCTTCGCATCAAATCCAAAGGAAGCCCCAGGTGAATCTGCCCCGCGCCCCGATGGGCGCCACCTCAGGCTGGCGGCCCGCAGATCCGCCGCGTCGGCCGGTGTTGTTCGTCAACCCGAGGTCCGGCGACGGCACGGCCGAGCGCGCCGGGCTTGCCGACCGGGCGCGCGAAAAGGGGATCGAGACCGTCATCCTCGCCCCCGGCCAGGACCTGGCCGCACTGGCCCATGAAGCCGCGGCGGCCGGCGCAGACGCGCTCGGGATGGCCGGCGGCGACGGGTCGCTGGCAGTCGTGGCCGCCGCGGCGGCCGCGCACGGGATCCCGTTCGTGTGCGTTCCGGCCGGGACCCGCAACCACTTCGCGCTCGACCTGGGGGTGGACCGGCATGACGTGGCCGGCGCTCTGGACGCGTTCACCGGCGGGGTCGAGCGCCAGATCGACATGGCGGAGGTGAACGCCCGCGCGTTCCTCAACAACGTCTCGCTCGGCATCTACGGCGAGGCAGTCCGCAGCCCGGCCTATCGCGACGCCAAGGTGCGCACGCTGCTGGCGACCGCGGCTGCGGTGATGGGCCCAAGTACGGAGGCGCCTGAGCTGCGCCTGCTCGATGACCTGGGGCGCGAGTATCGGGATCTCGCCGTCGTGCTCGTGTCGAACAACCCCTACGCGCTGGATCGCCCGCTGGTCACCGGCACCCGCCCGGCGCTCGACACCGGCCAGCTCGGCATCGTCGCCCTCCACGCACCCGGCGGCAGCCCGCACGCTCCAGGCCGGGCCTGGAGCACGCCGCGGCTGGAGGTGAATGCCCCGGCGGCGGTGCACGCCGGTGTCGATGGCGAGGCGGTGGACCTCAGTCCGCCGCTGCGGTTCGCCATCCGGCCCGGGGCGCTGCGGGTCCGGATCTCCTCCCGCCACCCGGGCGCCTCGCCATCAGCGCGCCCCACCTCGGCCTCCCCGCCCCCGGCGCGCGGCAGCCAAGCCCGCTGACCTACACCCCGAGGCGAATACCCTCGGTGTTCAGGTGGGACATGGTTCGGACGGGGCGACCGGATCGGTGCGGCGCTCGACCAAAGCGACTTCGGGTGCTCCGGCTACGTCAAGAACTCCCTGACGGGGGACTACATCCGCGCCGCGGCGGCGACCAATCGTATCGGGTTCTTGACACTCAGCGACGAACTGTCCATCGGACGGGACAACCACGACCGCTATACCGGGCTCAGCGCCAGCGCGCCACTTCCGCCTCGGTGGTTTCGTGATCAGGCCGTTGTTCAACCTCGCCACGGAGGCCGCGGGCGGCGGTGCATCCACGCAGGCGGGGCGGTGCGTCTGTGCGGCCAGGCGGCCGGGTGAAACGATGGTGCCGTGACGGCACCGCAGCCAGGTGAGATCGAGGTCGAGGATCAGCTTGAGCGCCGCATCCGCAAGCCGGTCGACCTGCTGCGCTGCATCTTGTCCTGCATCGGGATCGTCGCGCTGGCGGTGGCCGGCATCGCGGCCAGCGCCACCACGTCCGGCGTGGAGACCGACATCGTGGGCGCGAGCCGCCGGCTGCCGCATGCGCTGCTCGTCGTGGTCGCTCCGCTGGCGCTGTTCGCCCTGCTCATCCTGCCCGTGGCCATGGCCGTCCAGTTGCTCGTCCGGCGCCAGTTCCGGCGGCTCGCCGAGGCGGCGGCCACCGGCGTCCTGGCCGTTGTCCTGACGGCGGTGGTCAACGACCTGCTCACGCGTCCCGCCGCCAGCCGGCTCTACGACGCGATCATCATGGCCCGTCCGGGCACGAGCCACGCCGCGGCGCTCGACCCCTACCTGGCGGGCCTGGTCGCCTACGCCACCATGGTCGGCCTGGCCGGCTTGCCGTACTGGCGGAACGCCCTATGGGCGGCGATCGCCGTGTACGCGATCGTGCACGTGGGAGCGTTGCACACCACCGTGCTGACCCTGCTGATCACGGTGATCGGAGGCCGCGCGATCGGCCTCGCCGTCCGGTACGCCGCGGGCTCCGCGTCGCAGCGGCCGGGCGCCCTGGACATCGCGGGCGCGCTGGCCGCCGCCGGCCTGCGGGTGACCGCGATACGGCGGGTCCGCCGCCAGGAACCCCGCCAGGGAAACCCATCGCGCCACTACGCGGTCACAACCAACGGAGACGGCGGCCGGCTGGACGTCGTCGTATACGACCGGGACCAGCAGGCGGCCGGCGCCATCTACCGGCTGTACCGGAGGGTGCGGGTGCGCGGGCAGGTGTCACGCAACGCCCCGCTGACCGTGGAGCACGCGGTCGAGCGCCGGGCCCTGCTGTCCTACGCGGCCGAGGACGCGGGCGCGCCCACGCCCCGGCTGCGCGCCCTGGTCCGGGCCGGTCCCGAAGCCTCCGTGCTGGCCTACGATCACCACGACGGGACGACACTGGCCCAGCGGAATCCCGGCTGCAGCGACGCCGAGCTCAGCCAGATCTGGGAAGCGGTCGGCCGGCTGCACGCCCGCAAGGTCACGCACCGGAGCCTGACCGCGGATCGCATCCTGCTCACCGACGACGGCCAGGCCATGCTGCTCGACCCGGGCGACGGCGACGTAGAAGCCAGCGACCTGCAGATCCGCCTGGACGTGGCCCAGCTCCTCGCCGAGCTCGCCCTTATCGTCGGGCCGGACCGCGCCGCCGACCTGGCGGTGGCGAAGATGAGCGCGGACGACCTGGTGGCGGTGGTGTCGCTGCTGCAGCCGGTCGCGCTGGCCCGTCCGACTCGTAAAGCGCTGCGCCGCCGCCGCGACGTGCTGCCCGCGCTGCGCACCCGGCTGCTCGCGGCGGTGCCGGGCCGCGAGGTCGAGCCCGTCCAGCTGGAACGCATCCGGCCGCGCACCCTGGTGACGCTGGTCGCCAGCGTCGCCGCCGTCTACCTGCTGGCCGGCGAGCTGGAGCGGGCCAGTCTCGGGAGCGTGCTGCACAAGGCGGACTGGCGCTGGGGCATCGCCGCGCTGGCCCTGTCGGCGG
>JBKQQQ010000504.1:0-3985 GCA_052144275.1 Streptosporangiaceae bacterium | reverse complement strand
TGGCTGCAACCTAACCAGGGCCGTGCCGCCGGCCGTGCGGTCCGTCAGCGGCCTGCTCCTAAGGAGCGCAGAAGCGTACCATTGACGACACGCAGAGCTGCGCCGGGTGCAGGAGGCTGCGATGACGCTGCGACCGCATCGGAACCTAGTGGTCTGGAGCCAGTCCGTCGGCCCAGCCGGCCGGTACGGTGCCCTGCGGCTCACGCGGCTAACACGCACCAGGCGGATCCGCAGGTGTATCCGCACGGGCGCGCTGCTCATCGTCGTCGGCCTGATGCGCCTGGCCCGCGCCGTGCGGATCCGCTGGCAGGAGCACGAGCGGCGCTGTGCACTAGAGCGCGAACTGGCCCAATACTCAACCCCGGCCCAGCGGTGCGATCTTGCCGCGACCCTTGACCGGTACCCGGATAGCATTACGTACGAGCTACGTGACATCCTCGCCCGGGCAGGCCATCGCCGCCTTTAGCAACCGGCTTCCGGCCGCCGGACGGTACTGACCGCCACAAGGAGCCATGCGATGGGACCGGCTGGTGAAGAACACACGCGGCTCCTCGATGAGCAGGTCAGCTACTACCGGGCCATCGCCCCGGATTATCTGCGCCAGGGCCTGGATCTCCCGGGCGGCGACGAGCTGACCGAGGCGCTCGAGGCGTTCCGCCCGGCCGGAAGCGTGCTCGAACTCGCCTGCGGTCCCGGAGTGTGGACCGGCCAGCTTCTCCGTCACGCCACGGACGTCACGGCCGTGGACGCGTCCCCGGAAATGCTCGCCATCGCGGCGGCCCGGGTCGGCGGCGAACGGGCGCGTTTCATACAGGCCGATCTCTTCACCTGGGCGCCTGACCGGCGTTACGACGTGGTTTTCATCGGTTTCTGGCTTTCGCACGTACCGCTCGATCGCTTTGCGTCCTTCTGGTCCATGGTGGCTGACAGCCTGAAGGAACGCGGGCGCGTATTCTTCGCCGACGACGCATACCGCACTCCCGACGAGCTCGTGGAAGGCCCAGCGTCCTCGACCATCCGCCGCCGCCTTGATGACGGAACGTCCTACCGGCTCGTGAAGGTCCCCCACACACCGCCGGACCTCGAAGAGCGGCTCCGGCGGATCGGCTGGAACATCACGGTCACCGCCACGTCCGGGCCGTTCTACTGGGGAGCAGGAACCCGAGCCTGATCCAAGCTCCCGGCAGGTGCCTTATGCTCGGGGAAATGTCGGAGGTCACGCGACCGGGACACGGTTTTGCCGTTCAGGCTGAGGTCCAGTACGAATCGGTAAAAAGGGTCGCCGATCAGTACGTTCTCGTCGACAGCAGCGAGGGCGAGGGTCTGCTGCCTTGCTACGCCTCTCGTCCGCTCAGCGCACCAGGCTCAGGAATCGAGCGCCTGCTCGTGGTGGTGCACGGCGCGCTCCGGGATTCGGACAGGTACTTCGCGCACGCCGGCGCGGCCGCGGGAGACGCTGGCTCTTCCGCTTTAATCGTGGCGCCGCAGTTCCTGGCCGACGTGGATCGCGCCGCAATGGCGTCCGCCCGGGCCGGCACGCTCTACTGGGGCGTCGAGGGCTGGAAGGGGGGCGAGCCCGCCCTCGAGCCTGCGCCGATCAGCTCGTTCACGGCGATGGACTGCCTGCTGGAGCAGCTGACCGCACCGGATCGGCTGCCGGACATCAAGAAGCTGGCTGTCGTGATCGTCGGGAACTCGGCGGGCGGCCAGTATGTCAACCGCTACGCGGCGGTCGGCCGGGCACCGGATACGCTGGCCAAGCGCGGTATCCCGGTCCGCTTCATCATCGCGAACCCCTCGACGTACTTGTATTTCAACGAAGAGCGGCCGGTGACGGTGCCCGACGTAACCGGCGTCAACCGCTGGCGCTACGGATTCGACTGCGCGCCGGCTTACGTCGATAGCGGTCCCGTCGAGAGCCTGGAGCGCTATCTCGCGCGTGATGTCACCATCGTCCTCGGTGCCGAGGACCGCGATAACGGTGCGCTGCTGCTCGAAGTGAGCGCCGCGGCGATGGCCCAGGGGGCCAACCGGCTCGAGCGGGGAATCAACTACAACCGGTATATCCACAAGCTGGCCCGGGAGCAGGGGCTGGCGGCCACGCATCAGGTGATCGAACTCGACGGGGTCGGTCATGCCGCCGGCGACGTCCTGGCCGCCGCGCCAACCCGTGAGATCATGTTCGGCTGACGGGCGCCGCCGGTCGCGGCGGCGGGCCGTTACCACCCGAAATCACCGATGCGCTAACCAACTTGACCGGCTCGGCGGCCGCGAGCAACTGCGCTGGCTGGTATCCCCGGCAACGTGACAGAGGGCACGCAGCAGGGCCGTTCGGGATAAAAGATCGTGACCGGCGAGGTCGCGCAGCAGCAGTGCCTCGGCCAGGCAGGCCCGCTCGAACGTTGCCAGGTGCAGGCTCTCGTTGCTGCTGTGCGCCCGGGTGCCGGGGTCTTCCACCCCGGTGATGAGGATCTCCGCGTCCGGGAAGAGCCCGGCGTAGGCCGTGACGAAGGGGATGGACCCGCCCGCGCCGGCGTCGACGGCCGGCGTCCCCCAGGCCTGTTCTAGGGCCGAACGAGCCGCCTGATACGCACGCCCGCCGGTGCGTGCGGTGAACGGCGCGGCGATCGCGCCCGGCTGGACGGTCACCTGCACGCCCCACGGCGCGCTGGCCGTCAGGTGCGCCGTGAGGGCCGCGCGGGCCGCGGTCGCGTCGTCGCCGGGTGCCACCCGCAGGCTGACCTTGGCCCGCGCGGCCGGGCTGAGGGTGTTGGAGGCCGCCGCCACCGACGGCGCGTCGATGCCGATGACGGCGATCGCCGGACCGGCCCACAGCCGGTCGGTCAGGCTGCCGGTGCCGGTCAGCCGCACCCCGTCGAGCACGCCCGCCTCGGCGCGGAACCGCGCCTCGGTCAGGTCGAGCGGCTCCGCCCCCCCGGAGCCAGCCCCGCCGGAGCCAGCAGAGCCGCGGGTCAGGCCGGGCACCGCCACGTCGCCGCGCTCGTCGTGCAAGGTGGCCAGCATCCGGCACAGCGCGGTCAGCGCGTCCGGGACCGGGCCGCCGTACAGGCCGCTGTGCACGCCATGGCGCAGCGTGCGCACCTCCACCACCACGCTGGTCCCGCCGCGCAGCGTGGTGGTCAGCGCCGGGGTGTCCGCGGTCCAGTTCCCGGCGTCGGCGAACACCACCACGTCGGCGCTGAGCGAGTCGGCGTAGGCCGCCAGGAACACGGGCAGCGCCGGCGAGCCGATCTCCTCCTCGCCCTCGACGAGCACGGTGACCCCGACACCGAGCCGGTCGCCGTGCGCCCGCAGCGCCGCCAGGTGCACCGCGACGCCCGCCTTGTCGTCGGCGGTGCCGCGCCCGAACAGGCGCCCGTCCCGCTCGGCCGGGGTGAACGGGTCGCTGTCCCAGTCCGCGGGGTCGCCGGGGGGCTGGACGTCGTGGTGCGCGTACAGCAGGACCGTGGGGGCGCCGGGCGGGGCGGCCCTGCGGCCGAGCACCGCAGGCCGGCTGTCCCCGGCGGTCAGCACGTCGACCTCGGGCAGGCCGGCCTGGCGCAGCAAGGCGGCGACCTCGGCGGCGCTGGCCCACAGGTGCCGGGCTGCGTCCGGATCCGCCGACACCGACGGGATCCGCACCAGCCGCTCGAGGTCGGCGCGGGCGGACGGCAGGACCTGCCGCACAGCAGCGGTGAGCTGCTCCGTAGTCATGATTTCCGACGCTACCTGCGAGGCCGCCGTGACCTCAACCCCGCAAGGCGGGGGACCCAGCCGGCCTCACCCGGCGAACAGGTGCAGCCCGGCGGCGAAGCGCTGCGCGATCTCCAGCGCCTTCGGCAGCTCGGGGTGGCGGATGATCACCATGCCGTCGGCGATGGTGGTGGCCCGCCAGTCCCGCCGCGGCGCGCCGACCGGGAGCAGCTCGAGCGCGACGACGTGCTCGCCGTATTCGGCCAGCAGCGCCTCCAGGCCCTCGTAGCGG
>JBKQQQ010000503.1:0-2744 GCA_052144275.1 Streptosporangiaceae bacterium | reverse complement strand
CGGCCATGGCGTCCTCGACCGAGATCTGCGGCCGCGGCCTGGGCGGGCCGTACCCGCTGCCCTGGTGATCGCGGGCGGCGTGCTCGGCGTAGGGCTGCGCCGCCGCCTGAGCCCGGACGCCGTAGCCTGGCGGCCCTGCTCCCGGATGGCTCGCTCCTGGATGGCTCGCCGGGCGGGCGGCGGTGCCGACCGTGTTGTCCTGATGCGTGGCGCCGGACTGGCGGTCGGGATCCGCCGGGGCTCTTGGGTCCCGACCGCCGTACATGCGGGTGTCCTGGATGCCCTTGGCCACCCGCCACAGGAGCACGGCCGCGGCCAGCAGCCACGCGGCGATTGTGCCGATCATGCCGATGGACGGATGGGTCGGCGCCATTTTTAGCGCGAAGACCCCGACCGGTACGGACCAGACCAGCGCCCAGGCCACCGTGCGGCACGGCACGAACCAGCGGGCCAGTGGCCTGACGTGCGCGGCCAGCGAGACCACGACGGGCAGCAGGATCAGGGAGAGAAGCCAGATCAGGTCCCCGCTGTACGCCCCAAAGAAGACAGCCACACCCCAGACCGCGACCGAGGCGGACGCGCCGACGGTCCGTCGCCCCTGGACCACGGCGACGACCGCGTAGACGAGGGCGGCGAGGACGACGAAGCCCAGCGTGGCCGGGAAGAACACGACGGCCGCGGCGACCGCGGAAACCTTCAGCCACCTGGGGAGCCGCCGGTACGCGTGCACAAGCCGGTCACCCAGGCTCGGCTTTTCCGGCGCGGCGGGCTGGGCCCTATCGTTTGGCAGCATCACGCTTCCTCGCCCCTATGTCCCTGCCTCCCTAGAGCCTGACTCGGGCGGCTCACGTCACGAGCCCGGCGACTGGGTCGCCTGGCCCAATGAACCCCCCGCAACCGGTTGCCGGACAGTCGTACGTCCCTGTATAGCGCATGACCGGTGCCCGCGACAGCACACACCTCGATACTGTCGGTGAAAAATGCAGCAAGGTGGTCCTGAACAACCTGGGGCCTCCGTCAAGAACGCGGCTGGTTATCCATGATGGACCGGGCACGCGCCGGCCCGTCAAGATAATCACCATCACATCTGCGGTCTCAACCCGTCCAGCGAGGAGAATGATGCACCGAATCGAGGCTGAGCTGCTCATACCCGGGCACGGCGGGCCCATTCGCGACGGGGTGGTCGTGCTGGACGGATCCCGGATCGGCTACGCCGGCCCGGCCGGCGCGGCTCCGCCCACGCCCGGGGCGCCGGTGACCCGGGTGGCGGCGGTCATGCCGGGGATGTGGGAGTGCCACGGGCATTTCCTCGGTACCAGGACCTTCGACCTGGCACAGCTCCCGCTCGAGCCCGAGGCGCTGCGGGCCGCCCGGTGCACACGGGATCTGCGGGCCGCGCTCGACGCGGGGATCACCTCGGTGCGCGACGTGGGCGGCCTCGGCGTCCACCTGGCCCGCGCGGTCGCCGAGGGCCTGGTGGACGGGCCGGCGATATACGGCGCGGGAGCGATCCTGAGCACCACCGGCGGTCACGCCGACCTGCACTCCTTCCCGCTGGACTGGATGCGGGACTTCTCCGCGCGGGAGGGCCTGATGCGGTTGGCGGACGGGCCGGACGAGTGCGCCAGGGCGGCCCGCGAGCAGCTGCGGCGCAACGCGAAGGTGATCAAGGTATGCGCGTCCGGAGGCGTGCTCTCCGAGGTCGATGACCCCATCCACCAGCAGTTCACGACGGCGGAGCTGCGCGCCATCGTGGAGGTCGCCGGGCTGGCCGACCGGGTGGTCGCGGCGCACTGCCACGGCAAGCCGGGCATCATGGCGGCCCTGCGGGCCGGCGTGGGGACCATCGAGCACGGCACCTTCCTCGACGACGAGTGCTGTGACGCGATGCGCGAGTCCGCCGCGATCCTGGTCCCGACCAGAACGATCATCGAGGACATGCTGGCCAACAAGGCCGTGGTGCCGGACTACGCGATGGCCAAGCTCGAGGCGATCGCCGACACCCACGCGCAGGCCGTGACGCGGGCCTATGAGCACGGCGTCACCATCGCCATGGGCACGGACATCGCCCTGACCGGCGCCGACCTGCCCAACTCGTGGGGCCAGAACGGGTCGGAGCCCGGCTACCTGGTGAAGCTGGGCATGTCGCCGCTTGAGGCGATCGAGGCGGCGACCGCCAGCGGACCGCTCACCGTGGGGCCGCAGGCGCCGCTCAGCGGCCGGCTCGCCGAGGGGTACGACGCCGACGTGATCACCCTGGACGCCGATCCGCTGGCCGATATCGGCGTGCTCGGCGCCCCGGATCACGTCACCGGGGTATGGACCAGGGGCCGGCAGGTCAAGGGAGCCTAGACCCGCAGCGTGAGGTCGATCTCGTCGTGCAGCGGGATGCCGTAGTCGCCGACCCTCGGGATCTGGGGCTTCTCCTGCCGGGAGCGGTCGACCGCGCCCGGCCGCAGCTCGGCGAGCCGGAACCCGCGGCGCTGGTAGAAGCGGAGCGCGTCGACGTTGTCGTTGGTGGTGGTGAGCCGGACCTCGCGACAGCGGAAGTGCCGCGCCGTGCCGGCCGCGGCCTCGATGAGCAGGGTCCCGATGCCGACCCGGCGCTCGATGGCGTTGAGCGTGACGATCTCGAGCGTGTCGCCCACCAGCTGGTAGGTGAGCAGGCCGACCACCCGGCGGGATCGTTCGGCGATGAACCCGGGCAGCTCGCCGGGCCGCAGCACGGTGCCGTGCACGGCGAC
>JBKQQQ010000502.1:0-14882 GCA_052144275.1 Streptosporangiaceae bacterium | reverse complement strand
GTCAACGATTGCGCGAGGGCGCCGGGCACGAGGTGCACGTGCGCGTCGATCAGACCGGGAAGCACCGTCCCGCCGCCCGCGTCGATCACTTCGTCGCCTTCTTGGGCGGCCGAGGCGGCCGAGCACTTGGTGATCAGGCCGTCAGCGAACCGGACCGAAGTCCAGTCCTGCGCCTTCGTCCCGTCGAATACCTTCGCGTTCACGATCGTCGTTGCCGCGCCCAAGGCGTCCTCCCCAAGGGATCCTGAACAACCTGAATAGTAGAGGAAGGGAGTGGAGTGCCCCAGAACGCGCGGCTCCGAACTGCGTTGGAGAACAGGGCGAACGTTGCCTGACGCGGCACTAGCTGGCCGTCGGAGCACGGTCAGCTGAGCTGGCGGAGCAGGGTGGCCGTGTCTGAGCAGATCCATTCTTCGGCGATGAGCCCGTCGGCGATGCGGTAGAACTCGTGGCTGACGTACTCGATGGTGCGGCCGGTCGCGGGTATGCCGAGGAACTCGCCGCGGTGGGTGCCGCGGAACCGCAGCCGGACGGCGACCTTGTCCTGGGCGGCGACGATGTCCTCGATGTGCGCCTGAAGGTCGGGGAAGGCGTGCTTCATCATCTCGAAGCCTTGCCGCCACACGTCTCGCCCGTGCCGGGGTCCGGGCAGTTCAGCCAGGTTGGTGATGAGGTCCGGGGCGGCGAGGGCCAGGCACTGGCCGGCGTCGCCGGAGTTGAATGCCTGGAATCCGGCGCGCACCAGCTCGGCGTTGATGGCGGGTGAGGTGCTCTGCGAAGTCATGGTGTGGTCTCCTGTTCATCGTGAGGTGCGTTTCCCGGTGCTGCCGTCATGACCGGCGCGCCTGGCTCATCAGGTCGACGGCGCGGCGGATCGCGGCGGCCTGGGCCGGGGCGAAGTCCGCGTAGAAGGCTGCGGCGAAACCCTGATCGGTTTCCGCGAAGCCGCCGTCGGGGAACCGGATCGCCTGCCGCGCCGGCTCCGGGATGGCAGCGACGATGGCCTGGGCTGTCGCCTCGACCCGGGGGTCGTCCGCAGGACAGCCGGCCAGCTCGTCAAGACGCGCGTAGACCGCGTAGGCCCGTTCGGCGGCGCCGGGATCGGAATTCAGCGTCCGGGTGAGCACGTCGAGCCAGCCGGTGCCGCGGGCCGGGGACGCGGTCTCCAGCAGGGCCATCAGGTCGCGGTCCTTGGCCGCCATCGCCGGCTCCGGCCCCGGCTGTTCCGCAGCGATGCGGGCCATGCGGTCGAACAGCTCGGTCAGCTCTGGGGAGACGGGCGCCTGTTCGGAGGGCTTGCCGCCCGCCTCGGCCTGCCGCAGCAGCTGGGCCAGCCGGGCCCGGCGCTGGCGGAGGCCAGCCTCCTGGCGAGCCAGGTCGGCGTCGAGCTCGCGGAGGATCCCCGCCAGGTCCCGGCCGGCGTCGCGGGCCAGCGCGTCACCCACTTCGTCCAGGCTCAGGCCCAGCTCGGTGAGGCGCCGGACGCGGGCCAGCTCAACGGCGTCCCGCAGCGAGTACTCGCGATAGCCGTTGGCCTTGCGCGCGGGCTCGGGCAGCAGGCCGACGTGGTGGTAGTGCCTGATGGCCCGGGTACTGATGCCGACCAGGCCGGCGAGTTCTCCGATCCGCATGCCACCAGGAAACACCTTGACGCTGCGACAAGGTCAAACGTGCCTATTCACGGGTCTTTGAGCGACACGCCGACGTTGCCTGGTGTTGGAACCTTCAGTGCAGGCTGAGCATGCTCGGGGCTCGTGCCTGAGGAGCCGGGCCCGCCCGGGGAGATCGCGGGGCAGCGTGAGCTGCTGTCGCGGCTGCGGGCCGTGGTGGAGGCCAAGGACGCGGAGAACGCGGTGCTGCGGGCCGAGCTGGATGCCGAGCGGGAGCTGAGGCGGCGGCTGGAGCTGCGGCTGGCGGAGCTGGAACGGCGCCTGTCGATGGACAGCTCTGACTCGGGGACGCCCAGCTCGAAGGAGCGGACCGGGGCGAAGCAGGCGCGGCGGGCGCGGCAGCAGTCCGAGCGGGAGCGGCGCGCGGACCGCAGGCGGGGCGGGCAGCCCGGGCACCCGGGCAAGGGCCTGGATCGGGATCCGGACCCGGATGAGAACAAGGACGCCGAGCCGCCGGCGCAGTGCCGCCGGTGCCGGGCCGGCCTGGACGGCGCGGCGGCCGCGGGCTCGCGGTGGGCGCAGGTCATCGACGTGGAGGTGATCCGGAAGGCGACCGAGTGGGCGCTGCCGGGCCTGGCGTGCCCGTGCTGCGGGACGGTCACGTTCGCGGAGCCGCCGCCGGGTGCGCACGTCGGCTCGGTTTCCTACGGGCCGGTGCTAACCGCCGCGGTGGTGCTGACCGGGTACGGGAACGTGCCGCCCGGGCGGGCTGCGCAGGTGATGGGCATGCTGCTGGGGGTTCCGGTCTCGGCGGGCTGGGCGGACAAGGCCAGCGGCCGGCTGGCGGCGCAGCTGGGCAAGGCCGGGTCCGACGCGGCGATGCTCGCGGCACTGGCCGGCCAGGACGCGCTGGCCGCCGACGAGACCCCGGTGAACGTCCTGGACAGCAGCGCCCCGCAACCCGCCGCGCGGGAAGAACAGGAACAGGACCCCGAAGAGGACAAGGCGGCGGCGGGCGCGCCGCACGTGCTGATCGTCCGGACCCCGGACGGGCGGCTGACCTGGCTGCAGGCCCTGGCCTCGCGGCGCAAGGCCGATGTCGCCGCGGGGATCCCGGCCGCGTTCACCGGGCTGCTGATGACCGACGGCTACACCGGCTACCAGCACCTGCTGTCCCGGCTGGCCGGCATCCAGCAGTGCTGCCAGCACATCATCAGGCGATGCCGGGCAGTCATCAAGCTCGGCCCCGGCGGCCTGCAGTCCTGGGCCGGCGACATCATCGCCATCTTGCGCGAGGCACACCAGGCCGTCCAGGACGCCCGCGCCCGCGGCAGCACCGCCCTCGGCGCGGACCTGCTGGACGAACTCCGCCAGCGCTACGACGAGGCCGCCGCGTTCGGGATCACCCACAACCGGCTGCGGGACTGGCACGAGGGGAACCACCCCGGCTACGCGCTGGGCTGCTGGCTACGCGACTACAAAGAGCAGGTCTTCCTGTTCACCCGCGACTTCGCCGCGGACTGGACGACCAACGTCGCCGAGCGCGGAGCGAAATCCGCCAAGCGCCACCAGGCCGTCTCCGGCTACTGGCACTCGCTCGCCACCCTCGCCCGCTGGTGCCGCATCAGAAACTACCTCGACTCAGCCGCCGACCACGGCATCACCGCACTCGACGCCATCCGCGACGCACTCACCGGAAAACCCTGGCTACCGCCACTGCCCGCCATCCGCTGACACCAATTCACAGCACCCCGTGAATGGACACCTGCCGATGACTCGCACTCCGGACCGTTCGGTAAAAATGAACTTTCGCGCCACCAGCGGGTGCTCACCTTGCTTTTTCCCCGGGGGGAATGACGCGCCCGGGACTTAGCTGCTCGGGGAGGGCAAATGGCACGAAACCTTCGGGTTGACGCCTACGTAGTTAAGCGGCCCGGCCGCGATCGTGGCGATGACGGTGCCGCCGTGGGCGCAGGTGTCAGGCGACGAGCCGTAATATCCGCGCTGGCCAGCCGCAATTGCTCCGATTACCAGCCATATCAGCAAGACAAGCCCTCCGACTCGCATTCTTACCTCCGAAAGACGGGCAGCTCCTGCTCTTCCGAAGAGCTGCGGATGCGGAACGCTCCTGCGTCTACCCCGTGTGCGGCGGATACACGTGGACGAAGGATGCTACGGCCGCCGAGTTCGGCATCCGGTGACACAAGGGCCGCCTGTTTCACGCGCCGGTGTATCGTGTCTGCTGATGGCCCGGGAAGGCAAGGCCGCGCCGCGCGCATCTGCGGCACAAGAAGCGCTCACCCGTCAGCCGGTTCCCCGGCCGGACGGCGACGGCCAGCTGCCCCCGTCGGATGATTCCATGTCGTATACGTACACCACTGACCTGGCCGCGATCCGGGCTGTCGTGTGCCGGTACGCGCTGGCGGCCGGGCTGACCGAAGCCCGTGCCATCGACCTCACGCTGGCGGTCAGCGAGGTGGCGGCCAACACGGTCAAGCATGCCAAGTCACCGGGGAGCCTGAAGATCTGGTATGACGCGAAGGAAATCGTCTGCCAGATCCACGACGAGGGAATCATCACCGACCCGCTGGCGGGGCGCCGCCAGCCATCCCTGGACGCATCGGGCGGGCATGGGCTCTGGATCGTCAACCAGGTCTGCGACCAGGTCGAAATACTCTCGGACGCGACCGGCACGACGATCCGGTTGCACATGACCCTGCCACCCGCCTAGGCGTATCCCGCCGTCATCTGCCTTGTGGTACAACAAATGCGTGGATCTGCTGACGGTCTCTGTAACGGCCCGGGAGTCCGCTGGCGAACCTTACACGCTGGTGGAGATCGCCGGTGAGGCCGACGTGACGAACACGGACGAACTGCATCGGCTGCTCGACGAGGAGGTGTCGCAGCAGCCGCACACGCTGATCATCGACCTGTCCGGCCTGCGCTTCATGGACTCTTCCGCGCTGCACGCGCTGCTGCGGGTGAACCGCTCGCTCGACCGGCAGGGCGGCGTCCTCGCACTGGTGTCCCCGCAGGCCGCCGTGGCCAAGATCCTGCGGCTGACCACCGCCGACCGGCTGATCCCCGTTTTCGACAGCGTGGCAGCAGCCGCCGCAGGCTGACCAGCGGAAACCTCGTCCGGACGACACGCCGGAGAGCCTGGTCCGGCGTTCGGTGGTTTGCGGTCTCCCGTGATGGGATATTCTTCCCCTAGTGGTGCCTACGACGCAGGCACGCTCAACGCGACATGGTGTTTCGCGGAGCGCGCAGATCGGGCACCACTTTTCTGTCTCTCGCTAGCGAACACCGTGACCGAGGTTCGAAGCGAGAGGAACCTGATGAAGATCGCTCTAGTAGCGCAGAACGCAACGCCGCTGCACCCCCGCGCAGGCTCCGGCCCTGACCGCGATGACATCGGGCTCACCGAGCTCACCCGCAAGCTCGCCGGGCAGGGTCACCAGGTGACCGTATACGCCCAGAAGAACCTGCCCGACCAGCCCGCCCAGGCTGAACTCCACGCAGGCGTCCGGATCGAGCACATTAACGCCGGGCCGGTCCCTGAGGCCACCGGCGACGGCCCGGGTGGACGGGATGACGCCGGCCTGCTCGAGCGGGTGCCCGCCTTCAGCGGCCCGCTGCGCAGCCAGTGGCAGCGCGAGCGCCCGGACGTGGTGCACGCGATGCGCTGGACCAGCGGCCTCGCTGCGCTGGCCGCCGCGCGAGACCTCGGCATCCCGGTCGTGCAGGAGTTCCGCTCCCTCAGCGTCACCGAGCGCAGGGCCGGCGGGGTGAAGGCGGACGGCGCGTCCGCGGTGCGGATCAGGCTCGAGCCGGCCATCGGCCGCAGCGCCACCGCGGTGGTCGCGACCAACTCCGCCGAGGTAGCCGACCTGGCTAGCCTGGGCGTGCACCGGTCCTCGATCCGGATTGTGCCGTGGGGCGTCGACACCAGCCTGTTCACCCCGGAGGGCCCGGCGGCCAAGCGGAACGACCGGCCGCGGCTGCTCACCGCGGCGGACCTGACCCAGCGTCAGCCGCTCGAGACGCTGCTGCGGGCGCTGACCCGGGTGCCCGGTGCCGAACTCCTGGTCGTCGGCGGGCCGGACGAGGCCGCCCTAGGCAGCGACGACGGTTACGTGAAGCTGGCCAAGTTCGCGGCCACGCTGGGCATCACGGACCGCGTGATCTTCACCGGCAAGGTGGAGCACGCCGCCGTGCCGGCCCTGCTGCGCTCCGCTGACCTGGTCGTCAGCACCTGCCAGTACGAGCCTTCCGGGATCACCTCGCTGCAGGCCATGGCGTGCGGCACCCCGGTCATCGCGCCCCCAGTCGGCGGGCACGTGGACGCCGTGGTGGACGGGACGACCGGCATTATCATCCCGCCGGGCCGACCGGCCCTGCTGGCGCAGCGGATCCGGCAGTTGCTCGCACACCCCATGCTGATCGAGGCGTACGGGGTGGCGGCGGTTGACCGGGTGCGGTCCCGGTACTCCTGGGACCGGATCGCCGGAGAAACCCTCTCTGTATACGATCGCGCCACTGCCCAAGCGGCGTAATTACTAGGAAGTCACGGCCCAACCGGCGTAAAACTAGGAGGAGGAGCCTGTATCCCCCCCGCAGGCTTCCTAGCTGAGGCCCGGGAGGCGCGAGCTTCCCGGGCTCTCGGTTGCCGGTGGCCGTTTCGGCTAGCGACCAGGGGGAAGCTGGCCGCGGCGGGCGGCTGCTGCACGCTCACCCGCCGGCCGGCCAGCGACAGGTGCCTGCAGGTCCGGACGTCTGCCCGGCGGCGCTGAGGCCGGATGGACGCGGAACGCCTTCGGCGAAGGCAGTGCGGGTCACCACGCGTGCCGTCATGTGACGAGCATCACAACACCGTACGTTTATTCGCCGAGGGCCGGGCACACCCTACTCGTCCGTAATTCCCAGGGTTCTTAGGAGGCCACCTTGACTAAGGGAACCCTCCGGCAGTCAGCGGCACAGACCACCGCCGCTGACCGCACGGCCCGCACCGCTACCCCTAACGCCACCATCCACGCGGGGTCGCGCGCGGAACTTAAAGAGCTATCCGATAACGCCCTGCTGGCCAAGGTCCGCGCGCTGCCGAGGGATAACGAACTGCGCGCCGCCGCCTGCGAGGTACTCGTGGAGCGCTACCAGAAGCTGGTCCGCTCCTGCGTCCGGCAGTACCGCGGCAGCCCCGAACCCACAGAAGATCTCATGCAGGTCGGGTACGTCGGCCTGCTCAAGGCGATCAACAACTACGATCCCGAGGTCGGCGACAGCCTCTCTGCCTACGCGCAGCCCTGCGTCAGCGGCGAGATCAAGCGCCACTTCCGGGACAAGCGCTGGCAGATCCACGTCCGCCGGTCCGCTCAGGAACTGCTGCTCGAACTGCGCAAGGCCGCTGAGGAACTCACCCAGCAACTGGGCCGGGTGCCGGGAGAAGCCGAACTAGCCGAGCGGCTCGGGGTCAGCCAGGACGACATGCAGGAGGCTCGCCAGGCGGACCTCGTGTTCAGCACCTACTCGCTCGACGCCCCGCTGTCCGACCGGGACGACCCGGCCATGCTCGCGGACGTGCTCGGCGACGACGACCCGGGTGTCGCGCACACCATCGACATGGAAGCCGTCAGCACGCACTGGGAGGAACTGCCCGAACGCGAGCAGCGCATCCTGGTCATGCGCTTCTACGGCAACCTCACCCAGACCGAGATCGGCGAACGGCTCGGCATATCCCAGATGCACGTGTCCAGGCTGCTGGCCCGGGCCCTTGGCCACCTGAAGAGCCGGCTGCTCGACCCGGCCGGCCTGGCGTCGCTGGTAAACACCCGCTAGCCAGTTGCGCAACCGATCCGCCGGGACAACCAAGCCCCGGCGGATCGTCACGCTTTAGCGCGGCATCGCCGCCGGTAAGATTAAGGCTGGCCGGGGACGCCAGGAGCACATGCCAGACTCGTCCCACGACCCCATCAATTCACCGCCGAGGGGGCCGGTGGGCGTTTATCCGAGGACGATGGTCTGGAGAGATGTCGCAAGACACCTGGCCGAATGGCTCTTACGCTGACCTCGCCGGGCGGCGCGACGGGCTCCGTCAGGCCGCGGCGATGCCCGGAGCGGATCCGCGGGCGCTGCTCGACGCCGCGTTCGCCGAACTCGACGCCGCCGTCGACGCGCTGACCAAGCTGGTCCAGGCGGGCGAGCCCGACCGGACGGCGGGCGAGGCACCGCCGGCCTCGCTCAGCGCGGAGAGAAGCCTGCTGCGAGCCGTATTCCAGCACGCGCCCGCTCCCTTGTTCGTGCTCGCGCCCGACGGCACGATACGGCGGGCGAACGCCGAGGCCGGCGACCTGATCGGCGCTCCGCCGGGCTACGCGACCGGCAAGCCGCTGACGGCGTTCGTCGATCTCGCCTCGCGCGCCGCGGTGCAGAGCCAGCTCGCCGCCGCCATCCGGACTGAGACAACAAGGCAGGCCGATTGCACCCTGCTCGGTCCGGCCGGCCCGGTGGCCGCGACCCTGACGGCCAGCGCGCTCCAGCTGCAAGACGGCTCCCGCCTGCTCGTGGTCACGGCCGGGCTCCCAAGGGAGGTCTGGGGGGACGGGTCCCCCCAGGAGCGGAGGGTTCTGGGGGGATCGTCCTCCCGAGATGACATTGCGGCCATGACCCGCCGGATGGACATGATCACCGCAGTGACCAAGCTGCTACTCGACAACAGCACGTTCAGCGAGGCGGTCACGCTGCAGCGGTGCGCCCGGCTGCTGGCCGGTGACATCGCGAGCTGGGTCATCGTGGACGTCGAGCGGTCGGGCCAGCTCCGGCGCCAGTTCGTGATCGGCCCGCATGGCGAACGGCCGGACGAACTGGCCAGGAAGGTGCGCACCGTCGACCCCCAGCCCGACTCGGTGCCCGCGCAGGTCCACTCCGCGGGCCGGTCCGTGGTCCTCGCGCACACCGACGACGCCGGGCTTCTCGGCGCTGCCCCGGACGGGACGCCGTTGCTGATGATGCTCGGCGTGACGTCGCTGCTGAGCGTGCCGATTTCCGACGGCGTCACCGGTTACGGCGTCCTGACCCTGGCCCGGCAGGCGGCGGAGGGTCGATTTACCATCGCCGACCTGGCCCTGGCCGAAGACCTCGGCGAGCATCTCGGTGTCGCGATCCGGGTCGACCGGATGTTCCGGCACCGTTCGGCCGTGGCCGAGGCGCTGCAGGGCAGCCTGCTGCCCGCCAGCCTGCCCGAGGTACCCGGCCTCGACCTGTCCGCGGCCTACGTGCCGGCCAGCGAGGGTCTTGAGGTCAGCGGCGACTTCTATGACGTCTTCCCGGTCCAGGGCGGCTGGGCCATCACCGTCGGCGACGTGTGCGGCAAAGGCCAGGAGGCCGCCGCGATGACCGCTGCCGCCCGGCACGCGATCCGGGTGATCGCGCACTGGAACCCGGACCCGGTCGACGTCCTGGCCAAGGTGAACGAGGTCATCCTGGCCGGCGACTACGAGGACCGCTTCGTCACCGCCAAGCTCGCCTACCTGCGGTGGGATGGTGCCTGCGTGCGGGTGGAGCTGGCCAGCTCCGGACACCCGGGCCCTGCGGTGGTACGCCCGGACGGCCGGGTTGACGTGCTGAGCGGCGGCGGCCTCCCGCTCGGCCTGTTCCCGGACGCCGAGCCGGAGCGGGAGACCGTCGAACTCGGCCAGGACGACCTGCTCTTCTTCTACTCCGACGGGGTCACCGACGCGCGCAGCCCCGACATGGAGTACTTCGAAGACCGGCTGGCCGACGAGCTGGCCGGCGCGGCCGGCCGGACCGCGGCTCAGACCACCCGGATGGTCCAGGACCTGCTCGCCCGCTTCTCTCAGGACGACCTGCGTGACGACATGACCATCCTGGTCGCCAGGGTGACGTCCCCGGCGGCTGGTTAATCGCCTGACCCGGTGGCCCTCGGCTCCTCGCTGCCGTAGGCGGCCACCACCTCGGTGGCCACCTCGGTGACCTTGACGTGGCGGCGCTGGGATTCCCGGCGCAGGCGCTGCAGCGCCTTGTCGGCGTCGCAGCCCAGCGCGTGCATCAAGATGCCCTTGGCCTGATCGACGACCGACCGCGCGACCACGGCATCCTTGAGCTGGCTGGCCGTGCGCTGAGCCTGGTTATAGGCGGTCGCGTTGGTGAGCATCGCGCCGCCGAACGCGGCCAGCAGGTCGGCCATCGGGTTGGATGCGGCGTCGAGGACCCCGGGACGCACGCCGAACAGCGAGAGCACCAGGGCGCCGCGCGGCAGTTCCCGCACGAGGTGAACCGAGCAGCGCACGCCGCGACGCAGCGCCGCCTCGGCGAATTCAGGCCAGCGGGCCTCTTCCAGCGTGTCCGGGCAGCTGACGGCGGCACCGCCATCCGCCGCCTCCACCAGCGGGCCGCACCCGGCCCTCAGCTGCAAGTCCGCGAGCTCGGCCACGTCAGGATGGGTTGCCGCGGCGCTGACCACCTCGCCATCGCGCCAGACGGCGGCGTGCGCCCCCGAGCAAGAGGGCACCTGCCAGGCGGCGAGCTCGGCGAGCTTATTCAGCGACCTGGCCTCTCCGCCGTTGGTGAGGCTCAGAAGTTCCGCCGCCTCGTGCCCGAGCTGCTCGATCGGCACCAGATCCTCCGTCCATGGCTCGCTTCTTAGCACATTCCGGGTACTTGGGTCGGGCCAGCTGCCGTCGCCGCTACCCGGGCAGCCGGGAGAAACGCCTGATCATTCCGGGTCATGGTGGTGAATCGGGCGGGCGACGCCACGACGGTGCAGGCCAGGCGCGCCGTGGCGGATATCGTCTTGCGGACCGCGGTCTTCGGCTTGTCTGACACCGGGCAGGAGGGCCGGCTGGTCAGCGGCGAGACGCCCCCCACCGAGTAGCTGGCATCGCAGGCGGTCGTGCTGCGCGCCCCGCCGCCGAGCAGCGCGCCGACGATGATCGCGGCGAACATGACCGGAATCAGCACGATCGCGTACAGGGATGTCCCTGGCTGGAACCAGCGCAGTCGCTTGCGCGCGAGCTGCTCCGTCCCGATGGGCTCATCTGCGTTGAGCCGCGAAAAGATCGTGTACATGGACGTCAGCTGGGGTTCGCTTGCTCGCAGGGCGCCCTCCATACGGTCCAGTACGCGCTGCTGACAAGCGGGCAGGCTCATCTGACCCTCACATCCTCCACCACGGCTCCTGCGCCGTAAAAGATCGCGGCTGCGGAGACCATCGCTTACCCGTGCTTACTGAGAGCAAACGAGACGGGCGAGCGATACATCAGGCCGCATACGGCAGGTCTCAGTAGTGTAACGGGCGTGAGGGATCAGTCGCGCACGGAAGCGGTAACCTCGCTGGCGGCCCGCTGGCTCAGCGACACGAGCAGCTGGTAAAGGGGGCCGGGGCGGTCGGCGAGCCGGATGCCCGCGTCCTCGGCATACAGCCGCCCGTGCCGGCCGAGCAGTTCCCTGACGATCAGATCTGACCTTCCCGCCATGCGGACACCCCTGGTCAGGAGTTCGGCGGGGCTGATGAGACGCCGGACAGTGCTGATGTCGTGCCTCCTGTAGTAGTCGCGGATCCTCACTCCCGTATCTTCCGGCTACCAGAGGTGACCCGGCCTAAACGGCAAGGGCGAATCGCAGGGTCAGCCGCGACCGAGCAGGCGGTCGAGCGCGCGCCCGACCTCCTCGGCCAGCGCGGCGTCGGGGCTGGCCGCCGCGGGCCTCCCGGCCGGGACCAGAGCCGCCTCGGGCTCGCGGACCAGGCCGCAGTCCAGGCAATCGACCTGGCCAAGCCGGCGGATCAGGTGCACGCTGCCGCACCTGGAGCAGGACTCGAGCTCGGCCGTCCAGTCGCCCGATTCCTGGCAGGCCGGGCAGACCAGGACCAACTGGTCGCGCAGCACGCCACGGCGCCAGGGGCTCTTACCGCGCTCCGGGTCCGTCTGCCGTACACCGCAGCGGTAACAGGGCATGAGGGTCACCGACCCAATAAACCCCCAAGGCCTCCCCTTACATCAGGAAACCGGCGCTAGCCGAGCGCGGCGAGCGCCTTTGAGTATTCGGCGAGGTCGCGCGCCTGCGGGATCGGGTTAACGACCTTCCAGCGCACCACGCCGTCCTTGTCGATGATGAACGTGCCCCGGGTCGCGATGCCGCGCTCGGAGTCGAACACACCGTACAGCTTGGCCACCTCCCCGTGCGGCCAGAAGTCCGACAGCAGCCCGAACTCGAAATGCTCGGCGTCGGACCAGGCACGGTGAGTGAAGGTGGAGTCCACCGAAATCGTGAGCAATTCGACGTCGTCCCGGTTCAACTCGGGGAACTCGTCGCGGATGGCGCACAGCTCACCGGTGCACACGCCGCTGAACGCCAGCGGGTAAAAGACCAGCACGACGTTCTTGACGCCGCGGAAGCTCGATACCCGCACGGGCGTGCCGTGCTGGTCGTTGAGCTCAAAATCGGGCGCCTGGTCGCCTACTTCCACCGCCATGCCTGGTCCCTTCACCGGATCCGCGAATATGCCGTCACCCACCAAGTCTGCCACTTGTCGGCAGGCGTGGAACAACGGGCCGTTCGGCATGAAAATTATGCGAACGGCCGGTCAGCCGGGCACCTGGGGCCGCCCGGTCAGGACCTCATCTTCGCGCCTTCGGCGCGACGAGTCGCGTGCCCGACCAGTCACGGGCCGCGCTCACGCTCGATGTCTGCGACAGGCCGGCCGTGGGCGCGGCCTCGCCGATATCACTCGGCTCGACATGACCTGACCTGCCCGCCTTCGGCGTGAGCAGCCAGATGTACCCCCCGTCGGCTAGCGGCGTCAGCGCGTCGACCAGCGCGTCGACGAGGTCCCCGTCCCCGTCTCGCCACCAGAGCAGGACCACGTCCACCACGTCGTCGTAGTCCTCGTCGACTAGCTCCACGCCGTCTATCCGGGTGATCGCGCCGCGCAGCTGCTCGTCGCAATCATCGTCGTAGCCGATCTCCTGCACCACCTGGCCCGGTTTGATACCGAGCCGCTCGGCCTGGCCGCGTTCGTCCTGCGCCTGGCCCGCGGTCGCGCTCACTGACGTCCTCCTCGAATCCCTCCCCGCGCCGTCGCGCCTGAGGGGTTTCCGGCCCACGCGAACAGCGGGCCCATCCCCCTGACGGCGACGACACGTCAGCACTTCTTGTTGGGACAGTTCACACTGGGTCGGCCCAGTGCGCAAGTGGCAATCGCTCCGGCCCGGAAAACCGCCGCCATAAATTGACCTGCCCGCTCGGTCTCCCGGTTACGCACCGCAACTTTTATCACGTAGAGTAACGAGGAGGTCCGCCCTCGGCGAAAGAGCCCCCGGCCAAGCGTTTGCGTCCCCGGACGGGTGCACGATGTCCCCGAGCTCCGGTTACCGTCGAGTAGAGATGCGCGATCGGCCAGTTCGTACGACGATTGGTCTGGACAAGACATCGAGGGATCTGTTCATGCGGCTGACCGGCCGCCCGATACATGCGGAAGGCGAGGCTACCCCGTGGCTTCCGGACGTCAGCAATTCTCCATCATCAGCGACGGGTTGCCGACCCAGTTGCCCGACATCGACCCGGACGAGACGCGCGAATGGGTCGAGTCGTTCGATTCGGTCGTGCGCACCAGGGGCCGGGCCCGCGCCAGGTACGTGATGCTCCGCCTGCTCGAGCGGGCGCGCGAGCAGCAGGTCGGCGTGCCCGGCCTGCGCAGCACCGACTTCATCAACACGATCCCGCCGGAGCGCGAGCCGTGGTTCCCCGGCGACGAGCACGTCGAGCGCCGGATCAGGGCCTACATCAGGTGGAACGCGGCCGTGATGGTCTCCCGTGCCAACCGGCCCGGCATGGGCGTGGGCGGGCACATCGCCACCTACGCCAGCGCGGCCAGCCTGTACGAGGTCGGCTTCAACCACTTCTTCCGCGGCAAGGACCACGGCGAGTCCGGCGATCAGGTGTTCTTCCAGGGACACGCGGCGCCCGGCATCTACGCGCGCGCCTTCCTCGAGGGCCGGCTGACCGAGGACCAGCTCAACGGGTTCCGGCAGGAGCTCTCGCACCCGGGCGGCGGGCTGCCGTCCTACCCCCACCCGCGGCTGATGCCGGAGTTCTGGGAATTCCCCACCGTGTCCATGGGGCTCGGTGCGCTGAACTCCATCTACCAGGCCAGGTTCAACCGGTACCTGCTGGCCCGCGAGATCCACGACACCTCACGCTCCCACGTATGGGCGTTTCTCGGCGACGGCGAGATGGACGAGCCCGAGGCGCTCGGCGCGATCGGCCTGGCCGCGCGCGAGGAACTGGACAACCTCACCTTCGTCATCAACTGCAACCTGCAGCGCCTGGACGGGCCGGTGCGCGGCAACGGGAAGATCATCCAGGAGCTCGAGGCGTTCTTCCGCGGCGCGGGCTGGAACGTGATCAAGGTCATCTGGGGCCGTGACTGGGACGCGCTGCTGGCTCAGGACGCCGACGGCGTGCTGGTCAACAAGATGAACACCACGCCGGACGGCCAGTTCCAGACCTACAGCGTGGAGTCGGGCGCGTACATCAGGGAGAACTTCTTCGGCGGCGACCCCCGGCTGCGCAAGATGGTGGAGCACCTGTCCGACGACGAGCTGCGCAACCTGTCCCGCGGCGGGCACGACTACCGCAAGGTGTACGCGGCGTTCAAGGCCGCGCGCGAGCACACCGGCCAGCCCACCGTCATCCTGGCGCACACGATCAAGGGCTGGACGCTGGGCAAGGACTTCGAGGCCCGCAACGCCACGCACCAGATGAAGAAGCTCACCGTGGCCGAGCTGAAGGAGTTCAGGGACCGGCTGTACCTGCCGATCCCCGATTCGGCCCTGGAGGCGGAGCTTCCGCCGTACTACCACCCGGGCGAGGACTCTGACGAGATCCAGTACATGCGCGAGCGGCGGGCCGCGCTCGGCGGGGTGCTCCCCCGCCGGGTAGTACGGGCCAAGCCGCTGCCCTTGCCCGCCGACTCGGTGTACGACGAGCTGCGCAAGGGCTCGGGCAAGCAGGCGGTCGCCACCACGATGGCATTCGTCCGGCTGCTCAAGGAGCTGATCAAGGACCCGGCCATCGGGGAGCGGTTCGCGCCGGTCATCCCCGACGAGGCCAGGACGTTCGGGATGGACTCGCTGTTCCCGACGGCGAAGATCTACTCCCCGCACGGGCAGACCTACGAGGCGGTGGACCGCAACCTGCTGCTGTCCTACAAGGAGTCCGAGAAGGGCCAGATCCTGCACGAGGGCATCAGCGAGT
>JBKQQQ010000501.1:0-3446 GCA_052144275.1 Streptosporangiaceae bacterium | reverse complement strand
GCGCCAGTACGGAGGCGGGTCGCTAGGCAGGTCACTTCCGGGCAGTACGAAATTCGAGGGGTCAGGGCTCGCCAGCGCAGCGTCGCCTGAGTAGGTGGGGCACCGTCCACCACTATGCGTCGGCTTTTGATCGAGTTTCAGTTCGAGTATTCGAACGTCGCGAGATCATCGCGGCCGCTGGGAGCCATACTGGGAGCCATCCGGCGAAGAGTCGCGAGGAGTCTGGGTGAGTCCCGGCGGTCACTTGCCCAGGTCGGCAGCACTTCTAGACCCGTCCAGGCATCCGCGGGCAACGGTCAGGCCTAATTCACACCGAGGAGGTCACTGGTTCGATCCCAGTATCGCCCACCGATGTAAGGCCAGTTCAGACGCTTCGCTGACAGCTCTCATCCTACGCTGAGGATGGGAGCTGTTGCCGTTCTGGGAGGAATTTGGGAGATCGTCTTCTTCTGGCCGGCCCGGAACGGCGCGAGCAGGTTGTCAAGCAAGAGGACGGGGGAGCGCGGGTCGATGCTGGCTCGCTCCCGCAGCGAGTTTTCCCAGCGGGCCTGGAGGGCGGCGATCAGATCCTCCCGCATCCGGGGCGAGACGTGGGCGTACAGGCCGCGCATCCCTGGAACGTCGTGGCCTAGCCGCTGCTCAGCCAGGATCTCGGGGATGCCGTCCTCGGCCATCCAGGTCTTGTGGCTGTGCCGTAGCCCGTGGGGCGTCAGCCCGTCCTTGACGGGTAGCCAGCAGGCCAGGGGAGCATCGTCGTCTGGCTGCTGTCCGCTCCCCGGACAGTGCCCGCCCTTCGTCTTGTGGGTGACGGTCTTCCCGTCCAGGCGCAGCCTGACCGCGCGTCCGCAGGATGAGCAGTGTCCCGTGCCGTCCTCGCTCACCAGATGCGGTATGCCGCGGCCGGACGGGGGAGCGAACGGCTTCCCGGGTAGCGCCGGCGCCCAGGCCGCTGCCGGCTTGCCCGGCCACGCTGTGGCGTCCACCACGACCAGGTTGCCTGGCCTGCCGTTCGCCGGCTCGTACCGCCCGTCCCAGGCAGGGCGGAACACTCGCCGCGCGAAGTTGCTGCGCCGGTAGTGGCCGCCCTCCGGGCTGTAGAACATGTACCGGCCGGTGCCGCCGTGCTCGCGGGCACAGGCGCATCGCTGCTGGGTGTGCTTTGCTGCCTGTCCTGTCAGCAGCCCGGCCAGGAAGATAGGAAGGTCGACCGGCACGAGCGGCTCCCAGTTCGTGCTGCGGTACGAGTCGTCCTTCGGCGGGAGCCGGAAGAAACGGCCCCTGATCTCGCGGAGCTGCCACTCGACGTTGATCAGCGTAGGTAGGACGAAGTCCCGCTCGAGGCCGATCGTCTCCCCCCATCGCGTCCCGGTGTAGCCGATCGCGACGAGCATGGTGAACTCGTCGTCCCGGCCACTCAGCAGCGCCGCCCGTTCGGCCGCGAGCAGTACCTCCAGCGGCGTCGCCCACGCGCGCTGCGGGCTGCGGTCGAGCCTGCGGCCCGTCCTGCGACCGCGGTTACGCGGCCGGACCGCCGGGTTGAAGGGAATCAGTGGCGGCCTGGCTGACGCGGCGTCGCCGAGGATGGTATGCAGCAGGCTGCGCGCATCCCTCGCCGTGCGGCGCGACACCCCGGCTGCCGCGGGCAGGCCGTTCTCCCAGACGGTGATCTGCTCGCCGGTGAGCGAGTTGAGCTGCCGTACACCCCAGTACGGCCGGATGAACCTGCCGATCAGGTACTCGCGGTTCTCCGTGGTGCTGAGACCGACATCCTGCGTGGCCTTCCAGCGTTCGATCCACTCGCTGACCGTGATCTCACCCGCCGCCGGGTCGTTCCATGTGCCCGCGCGGACCTTCGCCTCCTGGTCCCGTCCCCAGACGAGAGCTGCTTGCTTCGTCTCGAAGCCGGACTCGCTGGCTTCGCCGCCCGGGACCTTGTACTTGACGCGCCACGGTCGAGGTCCCTTGCCGCGTTTCTCCGCGTACGCCACAGCTCTCCCTCCGTCGGGCTGTTCTTTCCTGAGGCCTGGCTCTGGCTCGGGTTGCCTGGTCTGGGCGGTTGCTAGCGCCGGGTGCTACGTCTGCGGGTCACGGGTGGCCGGGCACCCTCGGCCACGATCTGCGCGATGTCGCCATCACTGAACCGGAGGTGCTTGCCGACGAACGTACAGGGAATCGCCCGAGCCGCCGCCTTGCCGCGAAGCCACGATTCGCGAATCCTCAAGATCTCTGCCGCCTCAGCTGGCGTGTGAAGCTGAGCCATTTAGTACCGTCTAACCATTATAAATTCTTTCCTGCTGTTTAGCGAGAAAACTGGGTCTGGTTTGAGATGACTTTCATCGCGTAACTTCCTTAGTCGATAGATTGTGCCGTACCGGGACCGGACCAATCTGGTACGCGTACCGGTGGACCGTAGTGGTCAGATAGGGAAAATCGTGGTGACTACCAGGGCTTTCGCTGCAAGATGCGCGGGATGCCAAATGCGGACGCGAGTTATATTCCGGGGGTCTGCGCGAGAGCAGCGAGCCGTTTTGGTACCCATGCGCCGGCCGTCGGATAGCGGTACCAGAATGGTCCGATCCGATAGCGCACTCGATCACCAGCAGTGGGGTCCTGGGACAGGCCGGCTGCTCATTGGTCTTCGTCTCCTGACTGTTCATGTCGTGGCGGCAGGTTGCTGCGGGCCAGGTCCGCCCCGCGCATCCGGGCGGATCGGCCTGCGCCCAGATGCGCGGCCATCGCGGGCCGGACGCAAGGTTCAGCTGGTTCCTGGTCAGCCCCGCCCGGTGATGCCGGAGGCGTCTGCAATGACGGTGGGGGCCGCGCCAGCAGAGCCGGCTGGGACGTAGACGGCGAACTGGTCGGCGTAATCGACCGTCGCGGAGGTGAGGGCCTGGCTGGAGGAGTAGTAGCCAGGTATGCCGAGCTTGAGCCGTTCACCCTGGGGCGAGGCGAGGCTGAGCCGCGCCGTGAGGTGGTAGAACACCAGCGCGCCGCCGCCGACGGTCTTCAGGGCGAAGACCGAGCCGGCCGTGTCGTGCCGGTCGGTGTCGCTCGATCCGGCTGGCAGCCTGGACTGGAAGTAGACCTGATCCCGCAGGTCGGCGAGGTTGCCGGGATTCCTCACTGTGGCCGAGGCGGTTGCGCCGTCCAGCGACCCGGCGGTTAGTTCCGGGATCTGCGCGGGCGCGGCACTTAGCCCGGCTGCGGACGTCAGGGATGACTGGACCGCGTAACCCTGAGTGTCGGTTTCGACGAACGGCGCAGGCCCTCCGGCGGGCAGCAGGTACGGTTCCAGGACGTTCTTCCACGCGGCGTCCCTGGAGGACTGGGTGAACAGCACGTACCCGGCGCCGGTCGCATGCTGCGGGCTGGCCAGGGTGGCGTAGGTGACCCGGGCCGCGAACCAGCGCGGGTACACCCCGGCTGGCTGGCGCGGGATGTAGTAG
>JBKQQQ010000500.1:0-4215 GCA_052144275.1 Streptosporangiaceae bacterium | reverse complement strand
ATCCCTAGGTAAATGAAAACCGCCCGAGGGGATTTCCCTGGGGCGGCTGCTGGTACGTGC
This sequence comes from Streptosporangiaceae bacterium, assembly GCA_052144275.1. Classification (GTDB taxonomy): domain Bacteria; phylum Actinomycetota; class Actinomycetes; order Streptosporangiales; family Streptosporangiaceae; genus Palsa-504. Next base: position 4,155 of record JBKQQQ010000500.1, on the reverse strand, counting down.
CTCTTGGCGCTTACCCAGCAACCACTCCGCCGATCAGGGCAGCATCGGGCTTCAGGGCAGCATCGGGCTTCAGGGCAGCACCGAGCTGCGAGATCGGGTTCATGTACCCGGCTCGTTTCGGCGGCTGCCATATCGTCATATCTACATGGTAGATCGTCGCGCGGGAGACGGCAATTGTATTTTCCGCTGCCTGCCGGAAATAACAGGTTCGCGGACCGTGATGGTGCAGGCTGCGGTCGCCCGACTGGCCGACCTCACGGCCGTGCTCGCCGCCCCGGTCCTCACCTGATCATTCCGCCGAACGGGCCAGCCGGAGGCATCCCCAGCGGTGCGAGCTTCGAGTGGTCCGGGTGCAGCGGGGGGCGGGCGAGGCACTAGCCGGGTGGGGCCCTAATCCCCGGGAACGCCAGAACCGGTATTCTCCGAGTTACCCCAGGTAACCTGTGGATGTGTTGTGGATGTGTTGTGCATAGGCCGGTGGATAACCGATGTGACGTGCGGATAACCGGCGGCATTCTGTGGACAACGTGTGGACGCGAAAAAAACTCAAAATGAATTCCCGCAGACTCTTGCGCGACTACCGGGAAGGCAGTAGAAATACTTTCACCGTTGGAAACGGGCACCATCCGGGGGTAACCCCGGGACATGGGAATAACCGGGAAACCGGTGATTTACGTGGGTGTTTGGCACCGGCGGGCGGCGCGCGGCGCCGGGGAAACCGGGCAACCGGCCGATCTGGTAAGGCGTGGCCAGACAAGGCCCCCTTCATCTCATACATGAAGGGGGCCTTGTTGCATTCTGCCCGATAGCCCGGTCCGGCCCGGACCGACACGCCGGCCGAGACAGATTATGAGGCCGAACGGGCCCGCCAGCGCCGGCCGAGGAGCACGGCACGGGCCGCGAGCCAGAGCCCCAGGGCGATCCAGACCCCCAGGGCGATGCTGCCCGCCGTGACCACGCCGCTGTCAGCGCTGCCCGGCGGCGCCCCGGCCGAATCTCCGTCGAGCGTCACCCCTCCAGGAGCCCCAGTTCGCGGGAGTAGGTGACCGCCTGGCTGCGCGAGGATGCCCCCAGCTTCCGGTAGATCGACACTGCCTGCGACTTGACGGTGTGAGGCGAGAGGAACAACTGCTCGGCGATCTGCCGGAACGACATGTGCGTGGCCAGCAGCGGCAGGACCCGCAACTCGGCAGTGGTCAGTGACGACGCTCCGGGATGGCTTCCATCGCGCTCGTCGGACAGCCAGTCCTGGAGCGCCCGGGCCTCGCCGACCAGGGTGCCCAGGCCGGGGCGGCGTCCGAGCAGCTCATTCACCTCCAGGATGAGCGTCCTGGCCCCTGCTACGTCGGCCAGCGCGAGGTGGACACGGGTGAGCTCGATCCGCGCCTGAACGGCCAGCTGGGGCATCGCATAGGTCAGCAAGGGCCGCAGGCGCTGGGCCCTGACGAGTTCGTGGCGCGCCGCGGCGACCTCGTGCCGGCGCATGGCTGCGCGGGCGTGCACCGCGCAGATCAGGGGCGTCGCGTAGCTCTCCTCGATCCCGGCCCGGCGCAAAACGGCGCGGGCCTGGCCGGCCAGGACCTCGGCCCCGTCCCACTGGCCGCGCGCCATCGCTATCAGCGATCGCTCGCACAGCGTGACGGCAAGAGTCTCGTGCGCGCCGGCTTCCTCCCCCGCGCTGATGGCAGCGTCGAAGGACGCATCGCCACCATCGAGGTCACCGGAAAGGACACGTGCGAGCCCCTGGTACAGCGCTGGGGCCGGCGTCACGATGCGCTCCGCGGCACACCTTCGCACGGCCTCGTCGGCGTCGGCGATTATCTGCTCCACCCCACCCCGGCACATGAGCGCCCGGAGAATGGCGGCATGGGCCTCGGCGCGAGGGTCATCGGGCCGCGTGGCATCCCCGTACTGCCAGCGATCGACCACGTCAGCCCATCGCTCGGCCTCGGCAGGCCGCCCCGTCAACGCGAAGAAAAGCGCGGCCAGCACGGCAGCCATCGGATGCCCCTCGATCCCGCCCCGGTCTTCCAGCCACCGGAACCACCTTTCCAGGGTGGCGAACCGGCCTTGTCGATGGGTCGGCACCCCGAGCTTCTCCACCAGGCGAGCGACGGTGTCAACGTCCCCGGCGGCGATGGAGTACTCCAGCGCATCCTCCAGGAGATCATTGCGCACGCACCAGCTCGCCGCGCGGCGACGCAGGACGGCCACCAGGTCGGGCTCCTGACGGTGCAGCTGCGACAGGAGCATGTCGCGGAACAGGTGATGGTAGCGGTACCAGTGACCCCGCCGGTCCAGCGGCACCAGCAGCAGGTTCGACCGCTCCAGGCCGGCCAGGGTCGAGGCGGACCCGGACAGCTCAAGCACCGCGTCGCACAACGGACCGGACATCCGCTCCAGCACCGCGGTCCGGGTCAGGAACACCCGCTGCCGGCTGGAGATGCGGGCCAGGAACTCCGACTCCATGTACTGGCTCACCAGCCGGTCGGCACCGCCGAAGGAGACCGCCGCGCTCGCGACGGCGCCGCCCTCCCGCAGGTACAGCGCCGCGAGGTACAGCCCGGCCGGCCAGCCCTCAGTCCGCTGATGGAGTTCCGCCACGTCGCGAGCGCCCAGCGCGATGCCGGCGTTACGCAGCAGGGATGATGCCTCGGCCTGGGTGAGCGCGAGCTCACCGGGGCCGATCTCCAGAATCCGGCCCTCGGCCCGGAGTCGCGCGATGCGCAACGGCGGTTCGGTCCGGCCGGCCAGTACCAGCCGTGAGCCGGCCGGCACATGATCGGCTAGTACCGACAGGGCGGCGCGGCACTCCTGGTTACGCAGCACGTGCACGTCATCCACGACGAGCACCACGGGCCTGGTCATCAGCGAGAAGGCCGAACCGAGCCGGGGGACGACCGCGCCGAGCACCGAGCTTCCCCGAGAGGCGAGCGCGTCGAAGACCCGCCCGCCGATGGGCTCCACCGCATCGAGCGCCTCTGCCAGGTAGGTCAGCAGGACCTTCGGATCGTTGTCCGGCTCCCCCGCCGACACCCAGGCAAAAGCCTGGCCACTGCGCGCAGCCCACTGCGACAACAGCGTGGTCTTCCCATAGCCGGCCGGTGCGGCGACCGAGACGAGCCGGCGGGCATCGCCGTTGGCGAGCTGGTCGAGCAACACCGAACGGCGGACGGTTCCCTGCCGCACCAGCGGACGCAGCAGCTTCGACGCGTCAAGATCAAACGCCTCGCCGGCCCCGCGGTCCCGCTCGGGCCACTCATCCGTGTCTATGTCGTCCATGGCCCGACGATGCCCCTCGGAACGCTCCTGCCGCTCCATGCTCATACTCTGCCGCAACGATAAACCAGGTCAAGCGCGACACCCGGTGCCGGCCCGGCCAGATTGGGCAAGCGCTGGTACGGGTGCCGGGGCACGCAGGCGGTCCGTTCGGCAGAAAGATCTTGACGGGCCGGTCGGGTTCACAGCCGGCCGGGATACGGCCTTCTGCCTGGGCGGTGAGGACCTTAGTCCTATATCTTCGCACCTTTATCCTGGTTCACTGGGCGCTATGTTCATCGGCGCCGAGCTACCGCTGGAGGTCAGCTTCAACGCCGCCCAGGCCAGGCTGGCGAACCTGGCTCACGGCGGCCTGCTGCGCCGCGCCTCAGAGAACGCCCAGGAATGGGGCGCTGACCAGGCCCAGGCCGGCTCGCGGGGTGCACTGGGCGTGTCCAAGCTTGTCAACGTGCAGGTCCGCCACCTGGTGACCCGCGAGGATTCGGCCGTCTGGGCGCTGCGCTGGGAAGCCAACGGGACGGCAGGCGCGCTCTTCCCGGTCCTGGACGCCGACATCACGCTCACCCGGGCCGGGGAAGAGGCCACCGTGCTGGCGGTGTCCGGAACCTACCGGCCGCCGCTGGGCAGCCTGGGCGCCGGACTGGACCGGGCGATCATGCATCGCGTCGCCGAGGCGACCATCCGGGCCTTCACCAGGCAACTCGGGGCCGTCATCGTGAACCCTGCCGCCTCCCTCGAGACAGCGCACACCGACATGCTGCCAGGGACTTCGCCCTGGCCCGAGGCCGGCACGGCCTAGTTCACACCGCCTAGACGACACGCCTAAGACGCAGGGAGTTGCGGCCGGCCGCTTTCCAGGAGAGCCGCGGCAAGTGC